>DEUU01000476.1 GCA_002362735.1 Dehalococcoidia bacterium UBA3254 | reverse complement strand
CCCAAACCCTCCTTCCCTGAATTTTCTCATGAATTAAAGGCAAAAAGACCACCATTAAGGAAATATATTCGGAAAGAGGGAATACCAGGTCATGAGAGAATAGTTGTTGAAATTGTCGAAAAGAAACCGGCAGAGCTTTCACTTGCATCACTGAAAGAGAAATTTGGCTTATCCGACTCTAAGATTGGAGGAATAATCCGGGATGCTGAAAAGTTTGGTAAAATAAAAAGAGTTATAAACGGATCGTATGTATGGTCGCAAGATTGAGGATGCATACCTCCTGATGCGCTCCCAGCCAATGCAATTACCCACGTCGTGCAATATATATTTCTTTATATTATCGGTCTAATTGCAAGGCGGGGGTAATAACCTTATCTGATATAATACTCTTTATCATACTAATTTCTTTGTAAGTATCGGCAATATCTTCGGTCTGGGTTCCGTCAGTTGTATAGGGGCAATCAACGCGTCCGCCTGCATTTACAAACGCGAAAAGTCTCTTGACTGTAAGGTTAATATTGTTTGCGACTTCAAAGCTATACTTGGGTTTGATTTCTGCTGTAAGTTTGCCAGCAATCTGACAAACTGATTTTTCCAGGAAGGTCTCGGCTTCAGTCATCAGGTCCTGTGCGATTTTCGTGTTCTCAAGGTTAAGCTTGCGAATTTCCCCCGCCCACGCTCTGATTCGGAGATACTTTTCGGCCATGACCAAGACCATATTTATGGTTTTCCCCAAAGCGATTGCAAGAACAGGTGTGGTTGCCAAGGCGATGATCATCGGTGGGGATTTCTGGATAGAGACTATCCGTGTACTCTCTGGTTTTTCTCCTACCAGTGCACTGAAAGCACGAATATTTTTTGTCCACCCATCAATCCACTCAAAGTCCACGATGTTGTCAACGGAGGCTTCGTCGCTAAACGTTATCTCAAGGAGCGCCTCGCCTTCACGGACGTAGGTTTCCTGCACAGCAGGGAAAAGCTGGAGTGCTGACTGAACGGTTTGGTTTCTTTCGATAAACTCTTTAAACTCTATGAATTTTTTCTCAATGTTTTGCAATACGCCTACTGGATCAAACTTTTCATCGTGAAGGATGTCTTCAATCTCAGTGATTGCTTTGCTGCCAACAAAATTATCATATGACAGCAGATGAAATAGATTTTTCTCACCGTATGTCAAAGAAATTTGATCGAAAGATCTCAGTGATGAAAATAGGTTGTTCTTATGCTCAGAAACTGGCCGCTCTGGGTTTCCACGTAAGGTTTGTTGAAGAAGATTCAAGAAATTCTGGAAATATTCTACTGTCGCCTGTTTCCGAGCATACGCAATAATCTTCGATGAGAGACTCGTGAGATCCTCAACTTTCATATTAAGCACCTTTCATGATGCAAACGATGTGCATAAACCTTGTCGAGAAGCACGCCGAAGCTTTTCACCAGAGTTTCAGTTAAGAGAAGTTACATACCAAGATTTTACCAAATCCGTTACCAAACATTGCAGCAGTTTCAAGTAAAAGCGAATTCAGCAAGTCCCGGTTGCCTGTTCTAATCACGACCTTTGAATGACTGGTCCAATCTTTGGTTAGAATGATTGTCAAACTTCCGAAACCTGACATTGGACCGCTTTCCGTTACACCCTCCCTGTTGAATATATTATAGTGTTATACTTTTTACTTCAATATACATGCCAATGAATAAAACTAATTTGCAAATTATAATTATTACGATATTTTACTACATCGATTAATGTTATACAAACAGCTTGTCTAAAATAATGGCGAACCATTTATTGTCGTGGTTGTAAATAAATCCGACATCGGCAGGGCAATTGGTGAGATATGGGAAAATACACGGATTCAGATTATATTTTATTAACTTTGATACCCAATCTGACGATGCCTATTCTTGATGTAGTAGAAAAAACAGGACTAACAAATTCATATGACTCATCATTTCCTAATTTAAACTGGGTGACTTTATTGACTTCTAAAGCTTTTTTTGAAAGATCATCCGTCATTACAGAACCCTTCTTGGGATCATCTGGTATGGATGAAGCAATCAACTTTCCACTTGAGTCCTGAACATAAACATATAAGAAGCCATCTTCTTTTGATATTTCTGATATTAAATCCTCTATTACGCCATATTTATTTTTTAACAGTGCGGGTTGGATTCCCATTCCAAAGACTCTTGCAATTAAAGAATTTTTTATTAATTGACTGCTAACAACTTTTTCTCCCATAGTTTTCAATGTCTTATCTTTATTACTATTTACTTTGACTAATTGTTCATTTAATCCTGATATTTCATTATTTTGGGAGAGGATTTTAGAAATTGAAAAGAATAAAAGGAAGGCAAGAACAATCACTGCTATAATTAAGATGATTCCAGTCTTAAGGGTAAAGACCTTTACCCTCTCATTTTCATTATTACTTTCGTCGGCCATATATTTATCCTCCAGACGATTGTGTTATTAATACCATGAAATAATTAACTAAATATAAAAAAAGTAATTTCATCATCAAATATTTGATAGAGGAATATAAATATTACATCAGATAGGTCTGGAGTGCCTTATAGCTTTGAAAATTGGCGTCGACGAAGGAGGCGCCGATATGGACGCTGTCCGGCGAATCAATCACTCGTTTAGACTCACAGGACAATTTTATAGGCATATTTATGGCAGGCAACGTGAAAACAAGTTCAAACCTTGCACATTGCGAATCAATCATCATCTTATGACTGAAATCTTTCGGAATTAAAACTTTTACGCCGCCAAGCGAAATATCCGTAATAGCTCCCACACCCATTTGTTCAGGTTCTTGTTTATGAATAACGGCAGGAATTGAAAGAGTTTTTCTTAGATATTGGCGTTTTTCTTTTTTAACACCCTGGAATGCCTTTTTCTCTTTGAGGTACTGGATCAGGGCTATTTCGATAACTGACGATAAAGATCTCTGACCATCTTTGGCAATCTGGACCAGAGTTTCATGCAGGCTCTTGCTGGTGCGAAAACATATGAGGCTTTCTTTTTTCATAAGCACCGCTCTATGTTCCAATCAATTTTAGTCGATTGATTATAAGCACAAAACGTGCCGTGAGTATCAGGCTTGATCCATCACTGAAACATCAATACGCAGCCTCTTGCTTTTATTCATTAAATAAATACAATGTGCCTGATCTGCTCAAGCAAGATAAAGGATCAATTCCATTTTTTCATACTTTAGATTCATTAAATTGTTATTTATTCCGACAGCCGCCGATTATAGGGGATAAACGTTGTAATTTTTTAGAATGTCCCAACCATTCAAGATACCCAATAATGTAATATGTTGTTTTACATATCCTATTTTCTGTTTTCACTCTGTTCCGGTACCAGCGGCCTTACCATATATGATATAATGTCAAAGCTCGATATTCAGAAGATAATGATAACGGTGTCGGAATGCTTTACATTAGCTTCCCGGACCACATATAGATATTAAAATACTGATATTATAGTATATATTATTAAATATCCCTTTCCATCTCTCACGAACAGTTCTGCCAATGTCGGAATTATTTACAACCATGACCATAAATGATCCTCCATGTGTTCAGACAAATTTTCTATATGACAAAACCTGATATAGTAATACGTATTAATATTGATTGTTTATGTACTATTTTCATTCACTGGTATTAATATTGCATGACATTGTATGACATGATGGTGTATTCAATTGATGATAGAACATCTTTGATTGTTAAATAATTATGTTATTGGCAGCCATTTTAGAGTATAATTCCTAATATCACCGAATGATCCCTGAGAGGGGAGGACGCGAAAATGAGAAGACATAGAAGCTTGAGAAGATATAGAAGATATAAATTATCTACGGTTGCATTTGCTATGTTCTTGCTTCTATTGCTGGTGGCTGGTCTATTGACCATGATAGATTTCACGAACGATGGCTTCTCCGGTGGTGCCAATGGGGGGTATTTATATGAAGCAAACTTGGCACCATTTGGATCGGGCGTCGTTGATCCATTCGATCAAATTGAAAAGACTATTGCTCATCAGATGCGGGTTTCCAACACGAATGGCCGCTTTCTTCCCGGAGGAACTGCATTATTCAATGCCCAAAATGGTCCGGATACTCTTGGTATACTGTTAGCTGACGTGCCTATATTTACACTCCGTGGCATATCGGATACATACCTTGATTTTGGGTTTGATCTAAATCAAAACGGGGGCAATCCGTTCTTGTCGTTGGACGAATTGCATTTGTATCAGGGGAATTTGGCATTCTTGAATAATTTCAATAGTGATGCATATACAACTGATTTTAACGGCATAGACAATCCCGCTGGTGATCTTGCTCTCGATTTTGATATCGATGACGACAGCGTGATTTTGTTAAATTATGCGCTAACCGCAGGCAGCGACTGGGGTACCGTGTTCGCTTATATCCCTGTCACCGCATTGAAGTCCGTTGATAGCCTCTTGCCTGATTCACATTTCATGGGAGGGAATGGCTCTGTTAATAATGAGGTCTATGAGGAAATGTCGGATGTGAAGCCGGCTGAACAAGTTCCGGAACCTTCTACAATGCTTCTACTGGCTCTTGGATTGGCTGGAGTGGCAGGAATGAGAAGAAAATTTCAGAGGAAATAATTTAAAGAATTGAAACAATCTTATTCCAAAAAGGCAGGCCATTCGGCTCTGCCTTTTATTTTTCAAAAGATTATTTCTTCTTTATGATGGATTTCCAACGATATTTTTGATAGTGAGCGTTGCAGTACATTCCGCGCGGACATTATTTCCTGAATATTTATGGAGGATATTATGGACGATCCATCAAAAACATTAAAGCCCAAGGAATTCCAGATCAACATCGGGGACGAAATGTCGAGAGGAAGATACAGCAATAGCATGATGGTATCCCATAGTGCGGATGAGTTTATACTTGACTGGCTTTTAAACGCGCCCAACGGTACTCATCTGCTTTCAAGGATAATTGTCAGTCCTGCTCACGTCAAAAGAATAATCAGCGCCCTAAAGGAAAACCTTGATAACTATGAGAAACGATTTGGCAACATCAGGGAAACCGTGTCGGTTGATCATAAATTTCATTAATTTTTGAATCTTGCAGGTTTAAGCTCAGGATGAGTCTACGGTTATGCCATAAAAAATCAATGGTTCTATTAATGCATTTTATATGAGGAACAGATGAGATTCGACATTGCCAAAAGTGGCAGCGGGCTGGTGTATGAGATCAGAAACATTGTGAGCGTGGCAGACAAACTGAAGCGTTCCGGTATCGAAGTGATTTGGGAAAACATCGGCGATCCCGTCCAGAAAGGGGAGAAGATTCCCGGCTGGATGAAGGAGGTGCTCACCGACCTGCTGCGTGAGGATCGCACATACGGTTATTCCCCCACAAAGGGGATGGATGCGACGCGGGAGTATCTCGCCGAACAGGTCAACAGACGCGGAAAGGCACAGATCACGCACGAGGACATCATCTTCTTCAACGGTCTGGGCGATGCGATCGCCCGCGCATACAGTGCCATCCGCGTCGACGTGCGGATCATCATGCCGGAGCCAACCTACTCCACGCACCTGTTGGCGGAAGTCCTTCACGCCTCCTTTCCTCCGAATACGTACCGGATGAATCCTTACTGCGACTGGTCTCCCGACATCAACGAACTGGAAAGGAAGGTGAAAAGCCACCGGGCCATCGTCGGGATCCTCGTCATCAATCCCGACAATCCCACTGGCTACGTCTACCCCGAGGAGACGCTCCGGCGGATCGTGGAAATCGCCAAAACCTACGACCTGTTCCTTATTTTCGACGAGACTTACCAGAATATCGTCTACAACGGCCGGAATACCGTTCCCCTGTCCGACATTGTCGGCGATGTGCCGGGGATCAGCATGAAAGGGATCTCCAAGGAATTCCCCTGGCCCGGTTCCCGCTGCGGCTGGATGGAGATCTACAACGCCGACAGGGACGAGGTTTTCAGACGTTACATCGACGCCATCCTGACACAGAAAATGTCGGAGGTCTGCTCCACCACTCTTCCACAGATGGCAATACCCAAGATCATGAACCATCCGGAGTTCCAGCCCTGCCTCGACGAACGGATTCGTCATTATGAAAAGCTCTCGAACATCGCCTACCGGATCCTCAAGGACCTGCCCTACGTCATGGTCAACCGGACCTGCGGCGCCTTTTACATGACGGTCGTCTTCAACGAGGCGGTCTTGAACAGCCGTCAGCGTCTGCCGATCGCTCAGGAAGACATCCGGACCTATATCGAAAAGCTGGTTATGGAGCCCGTCGAGTTCGATAAACGCTTCGTCTATTATCTCTTGGGCGCGACGGGGATCTGTGTAATCCCGCTGACCTCCTTCTTTACCGATCTCCCCGGTTTCCGGATGACGCTGCTGGACCGGGACGAGGCGAAATTCGAACAGGTCGTCCGGACCCTCGGTGAGAAGATCGTTCAGTACGTAGAGTCATCCCGGTAATGGTTTGTTTAAAAAAACCGAATGCGAACGAGTCTCGCGAAAAAAGGGTGGAGTATGCTTGACAATTGATAGAAAAAAGGTATCATTTGAACTATTAGGAGATACAGAAGGAGGAGCGACTCTATGTTTTTCTCCTGCGCAAGATGTCCTTCCCATCATCCACACCCGGTTTCAGTGGATTGAAACGGCGTCGATCCCCATCGCCAGTCGTTTTATGAAAAGAGTATCCTCAAGATGAAGTAAAATACCACACATAAGAAGATGATCTCCGGAGAGTGACCATATGGACCACACAACGAATAGAACATTTATATGCAGTGTTGTTTTTCTGGATATCGTGGAATACTCCCAGTTACCGGTGGATGAGCAGATCCGGCTGAAGGACCGGTTCAACGCGATACTGGCTGAGGCGATTAAGGATGTAGCGGTCAATGACCGCATTATCCTGGATACAGGGGACGGGGCCGCTATCAGTTTTCTGGGCGATCCTGAGGACGCCCTCTTTGTGGCCCTGAGTATCCGCGATGCGATCATCGGTGAGGACAAAGCGTTAACGCCCCATCTTTCCGCCCGCATGGGAATTAACCTCGGGCCGGTCAAACTGGTCCAGGATATCAACGCACAGCGTAATCTGATCGGTGACGGGATCAATGTGGCCCAGCGCGTGATGAGCTTCGCCAAGCCCGGACAAGTCCTCGTTTCCCGTTCCTATTTCGAGGTGATTTCCCGCCTTTCTCAGGAATATGCCAAGCTTTTCCATTATGAAGGTTCGCGCGCCGACAAACATGTGCGGGAACATCAGGTCTACTCGGTGTATCCTGAGGAAAAGGAAAAAATTCCGCCGCCCGCTCCACCTGTGCAGAAAAAAGAAGCGCAGGTCAAGGAAGTGAGCGCCGGTGAGGTGTCGGCTGCCGCCGCCGATAGGGATACCGGTGGGCAAAGTGGCAAAACCGTCACGGCGGATGCCGGCCAACCGCTTCGTCCCTCCCAGCCGTCTGCCTTGCTGCTTGGTTTCAAAACAATGCTGGGCGGCTGGCGCGTGAAGTCGCTTGACGGGATAAAAACGTTGATCGACTGGGGCGCGAAAACGTTGAACTGGAATGCGTTGCGAAGCAACCGGACCGCACTCTATGCGGTAGCCGCATTCATCATCATCCTGATCAGTGTGCCGATCATCCTGTGGAGTACAGGCAAAGCGCCGGAAAAAGACCCTGGAACGGTCGCTTTACCGGCAGCCGAAACGATCCCATCACAGGCAGCTGTAGCGGTTCCATCACAGCCAGCCGCAGCGGTTCCGGAGGCAGCCCAGAAGGCAGAGGCTCCACCGAAGGCCCAGAAGGCGGAACCCCCCTCCGATGCCAAACGGGTGGAAGCGCCCGTGGAAACCGGAAAGACAGAGCCCCCCGCGAAACCTGCCGCACCCGCCACCGTTTCGCTGGGTATCGCGCCCTGGGGAGAAGTCTATGTGGACGGCAATAAAAAGGGCATTTCACCCCCCATGAACAGCCTGCAGTTGCCGCCGGGCAAGCACCAGATAGAAATCCGGAATACGACCTTTGCTCCCTATAAGCAGACTGTGGACCTGAAACCTGGAGAACAGTTAAAGATCAAACATAAATTCCGTTAACTGGAGGTTTGGATATGACTGTTTTACGCTATAGGATCCTCCTTCTTCTGGTCGGAATCATAATTCTGAGCAGCTGTGCATTGCTTCCCGGAAAGGATCAGCCTGCCAAACAACCGCCTCAGAGTGCGGGTGAGCAGTTGCTGGCCAAAGGGATCAAGAATTATGAAGAGGGGGAATACAAGGCCGCCGCGAAAAATTTACAGGATGCCCTTAATACCGGTTCACTCAAAAAGATCGACAGCGCGATTTTTTT
>DEUU01000169.1 GCA_002362735.1 Dehalococcoidia bacterium UBA3254 | reverse complement strand
CTCCCTTAAAGAAAGTGGGTAATGACCATGAAGTGGCCTGCATAAGAGTTTAACTAGGGTACCTGATACCCGGATATTTTGGTGTTGCCATCTTGGGGGCAGGTTAATTCCACACAATCAGTATTAATTAACAGGAGACAGGCACGGAAATTGTAATTGGAATAATTCGCAATGTAGCCAGGTATACCTACGATGTTATCTATGATCTGATATTTACTTCAGAAAGAGTAGTAGCAGTAAATATAAAACACCCAAAAGATGTTCAGCCTTATCCTTCTGTCGATTTCAGTAGTTTATTTATTGGTAACTGGAGATCAAAGCATAGGGACCAAAGCGAACAGGCTAGAATAGCCGGTGAAAGACGTGAAGCTATATTAAAACTGACTCCAGACGAATTATTAAAACTGAGCGCTCATAACTTTCAAATAAAATATGATGAAGTTGTTTCCGTGGAAATTAATCGAGGGTTAATAGATACTAAATTGAAATTCGTTATTCTGAATGCCAGGCAAACAAAAATCAAGCTTGATTTCATGATTAAGAAACAACTTATACCTGAGACCAAACAATTATTAGAGAAAGTCCTGAAGTCAAAAATTAAAGAATAAATCAGGGATATCGGAAGTATCAATCTATTTAAATATCTTCTCGCTATTCTATTATCAAATATTCATGGCCAATGGCGAACTTGAGGAGAACAGATAATTGGCAAGAATGTCAATCAACGATATTGATGTTTACTATGAAGAAAAAGGCATTGGCAAAGAGGCTTTAATCTACGTACAGCACGGTGGGGAATCAAAAAATGAAATGCTGTCTTTGCTGCCATCGGAATATCATATTTATCTTGTAGACCTGCCTGGTTATGGCCGGTCTACAAACCTGAAAGAATTCCGTGGATTTAAGCAGTGGAGTGATGATATATATACTTTTTCTAGCAGGTGCAATCTAGATAAATTCTCGTACATCGGATACTCAATGACGGGTATAGTCGGTTTTCAGTTGGCTCTAGATCACCCTGAAATACTCAAGTCTTTAATACCGATTGCAAGTATTCCCATACCAAACGTTCCGTTGCCAGGACCCGAAGAGCAAACAGCTTTAGAATCTGGCAATGTGCAAACATACCGCTCCATCACGCAAAGGGACCTTCTGTTCCCTACTTCCACATCCGATAAGATGCGGCTTCTTCGTCGCGAGCAAGCGAAGCAACGATTTACGCAAGATACGAAGTCATTCAGTAAGGAATACCTCTCAGTTATGAACAATCAGATTCTTGGAACGAAAGAGGCCAGGGAAGAGTTTGTAGCTCATCTTGCAGAGATAAGAGTTCCAACCCTGTTGCTTATTGGTGCCCAGGACTGGTCGAATCCTCTCGACCAGGCAGTGGTATCCTCTATGTCGATCCCGGGGGCGAAAGCGGTATTCTTCCAGGATTACGGTCATGGTCTAAGTTTAGAGAGTCCGGAGAAAGTGGCGGATGAAATTAGCATTTTTATCAAAGATTTAAATAGAAATTTGAAATAACCTGATCTTTAAAAAGAAGAGGAAAATATGCCGCGAGTAAAAGTCAATCAGGATGTAATAGTATACGAAGAACAGGGTAGAGGTAAGGAGGTATTTATTTATGTGGTTGGGGACCGCTTACTTCCAAGCAAAAGGGAAGAGATGCTATCGTTGTTTCCGGTAGATTATCATTTTTACCTTTTACAGCTACCTCTTTATGAAAAGACCATGCACCTGAAAGAGTTTCCGGTGATGAAACAATGGGGCGAGGATGTTTATGCCTTCTCTCGAGCAATCGGATTGAAGAAATTCATTTACATGGGGATTTCCAGATGGGGTCAGGTAGGCTACCAGCTTGTACTTAACCATCCTGAAGTAATTAAAGCGTTTATCCCGATTGTTAGCATTCCAATATCGACAGAACAACGCATTGATCCCGGGGTATTAAAAGCCTTAGAGACAGGCGACTCCAAAAGTCTTCTGGAATCGAAAGAAAGGGACATGTTTTATACTACTACGGATAAGCAACGATTACTGCGACAGGAGCGATGGCGTAAGCAGAATTTACAGAACAAGGCAACATATAATTTTGCCGTTGAAAAAGATCTGATTGCCCGCATTGGCGAAAGCCGGATAGAAACAGTTTCGCGGCTCGGAGAAATTAAAGTGCCTACTCTGGTGCTTTTTGGGGACAAAGATCCGACTAATCCAATCGATCAGGTTGTTAAGTCGGCGATGACCATACCGGGTGCAAAAGCAGTGTTTTTCCAGAGCTACTCCCATTTGCTTTCGGTGGAAAGCCCGGAGAAAGTAGTCGATGAGATCACCATTTTTATCAACGATCTGAACAGAGCTGAGAATAAAGCTTAAATTCAGACATCTACCTTGAATCTAATCCGGATCTAAATATTAGGCGTAGCTATTTATCATAAATAATATCTGAGTTCTAAATGCCATCATCTATGTTGACAATAAATGACCCAGGTTTTAAAATTACTCCGCATAAGTTCCTCGATATCGAAATATCATATCGTCAGAATGTATTTGGCCTGCGACGAGCCAGGAAGCCAAAAAATTGATTAATTTGCATATGCATACAGGTGAATAAATTTGAATTACCAATTAAAAATGGTATCAAGTATGGCAGGCACCTTATCGCCCTTGATTTTCAGGCAAACCGAGTTTAGGGGGAGCAGTGAAATTTGATCACCTATATTGTCCGGAGGTTATTATTCGGGATAATCGTCATCTTTCTGGTGACGATCATCATCTTCTATTTAATCCAGATGTTGCCAGGTGATCCTGCGAGAACGGCGCTGGGTGATATGGCTTCAAGAGAGCAGGTGGAAGCGCTGAGACATGAACTCTGGTTAGATCGTCCGTTGCCGGTGCAGTACGGACACTGGCTGATTAATACCATTCGGGGTGATCTCGGGACCTCCATAGTTTATCATGAACCGGTGATAAAAATGGTGGCTTATCGTCTGCCAGTCACGATTCATCTGGCTGTATCCGCTTTTATCTTATCCACCATCATCGGTGTAGCCGCGGGTACCATCTGTGCCGTCAGGCGGGGTGGAATCCTTGATTCGATCGTCACTTTCTTTGCCAATATTGGAGTCGCCCTGCCAGTTTTCTGGCTGGGAATGATCTGCATCTATTTTTTCGGGCTCAAACTTGGTTGGGTGCCAACGATGGGCTACACCTCACCATTCGATGATTTATGGTTGAATTTTAAACAAATAGTTTTTCCGGTCTTTTGCATCGCCGTTCCCGCTGTTGCGGGTATAACGCGGCAAACCCGGTCAAGCATGCTCGAAGTAGTTCGGCAGGATTATATTCGCACTGCCAGGTCTAAAGGTGTCCGCGAATTGACCATCGTGCTCAGACACGCTTTGAAAAATGCCCTGATCCCGGTCGTGACTCTATTGGGTATTCAGCTTGGTTTTCTCGTTGGAGGGCAGGTGTTGGTTGAGACTGTTTTCAATATCCCCGGTATGGGAAGACTGATTACCGAATCCGCCTTAAATAAAGATTTCCCGATTGTTCAAGCGTGCACATTACTAATTGTCCTGATCGTGGTACTGGTGAATATTTTAATTGATATCTTTTATGGTTGGCTTGACCCCAAGGTTAGATATGAATAGTGGGGGTGCCTGTGGAAATTGATGGACAGCTCTATCGGAAAAATGAAATGCCGCCGAGAGTAAACGAGGCACGGCGTATTCTGAGAGTCATGTTTGGTCGGTGGCTGGTGGCTTTTGGTGTTTTTGTTATCCTGGCTTTTATAATAATTAGCATATTTGCGCCCTGGATATCACCGTACGATCCAAATCAGCAGGATCTTTCCAGAGCATTGGAGCAGCCGTCACAAGGTCATCTTCTGGGAACCGATCAATTCGGCAGGGATGTTTTGAGCCGAATTCTTTATGGGACCAGGGTCTCACTTATTGTGGGCGTTGTGGCTATTGTCATTGCCAGCTTTCTGGGTGTCACTCTCGGACTGATCGCCGGATATTTTGGAGGTTGGATCAATACTATCATCATGAGATCAATGGATGCCATGTTATCGATTCCTCCGTTGATATTAGCTCTTGTCATCGCCACTGCTCTTGGAGGTGGTTTGAAGAACGTTTTGATAGCTCTTGGAATTTCGATGATGCCTGGATATTGCCGTTTGACCTGCGGTCAGGTCCTTTCCCTCAGGGAGGCCGACTATATTGTTTCGTCTCATGCTATTGGAGTCAATAATTTTAATATCATTCTGCGGCATATTCTACCAAACGCATTCGCTCCGCTGTTGGTACTGGTAACCCTCACCATGGGCACGATGATATTGGCCGAAGCCGGACTTAGCTTTCTCGGCGTGGGTGTAGCGCCTCCCACTCCATCCTGGGGAGCAATGGTTAGCAATGGCTATGTCTATCTGTTGACTAATCCGGTCTTATCGCTTACTCCGGGTTTTGCCATCGCGCTGCTGGTACTTTCTTTCAACATGGTTGGAGATGGTTTACGTGATGCACTGGACCCGAGACTGAGAGGTACGTTGTAGTCACTAATACCGGAGAGCAATGCCGGGATGGTAGATATTTAAAGAATCTACCTAAGATACAAACGAAAGTGAATAACCACCCAGCAAGCTGGGTGGCATCTAGCCCAGGTACCAAAGTTACGGAAGAGAAGGAGTAGCCCTTCGGGCTAGGCTGCTTTCATCCCCCCAGCAAGCTGAGGGGTATTCGCAGCCAATTCTATAAAAATGGGGTGCCGGGAGTTTTCTCCTGGCACCCCATTTGTTGATTAGAATACTTTACTCCATCCAGGCGTCGTAGGGCGTGAAATGGTCTCCATTAATAATTTCAAATCCATCATCGTGGACCTTCGGATAAGCAGCACTGAGACCATCGGCAACCCATAACGGTTTCCAGATGGCCAGTGTATCTACGAGCAAAGCCTGCTCTTTCCAGGTTTGGGATTGCTTGCCCGCAAAATCAGGCGCGGCGAGCGCAACATCTACAGCAGAATCAATTAATGAGGAACGGTACATACTTATCAGATCGGGAGAGTCCGATCTCACGTTAAATCTCAAACGCATTGAAACATCACCGTCGGGATTGGCGACACTCATAATTAGACCTTCCCAGCCGGTGCTGGTTTTCAGCGTGAAGAATCCGCCCCTATCCAGTTGCTTTATGTTTACTTTGATGCCCGCGGCAGCAAACATGCTTTGCATTGCTTCGGCGAACGGCACGCCCCCCGGGTCAACGTAAAAGGTCGTCGTAATACCGTCAGGATAGCCCGCCTGAGCCAATAATTGTTTGGCTTTAGCGGAATCGAATGGATAACCTTTTACATCGGGATTGTAAGCCCAGTTTTTCTTGCTGCCCCATTGAGTTGTGGGTTCAGCATAGCCATAGTTCAGATTTTT
>DEUU01000369.1 GCA_002362735.1 Dehalococcoidia bacterium UBA3254 | reverse complement strand
AGCAGACAGCAAAGACCTCCGCTCTATGCTCTACAAAGACATTATTATCAATGCTTTAAAGTGCCAGCAGGATGAACTGGATATCCTGGACCTGAAGGTTATCAACCGGGCTGTGGCCGAGTTCCGTCATGCCGCCTGCGTTTTCCGGCCTTACCGGAACAGGCGAAAAATCTCTATCTTCGGCTCCGCCCGGGTGTCCAGAGGCAATCCGTATTATGAACTTGCTGATAAATTCGGCCGGGTGGCCGTCGAAAGGGGGTTTATGGTCATTACCGGGGCAGCCGGAGGGATTATGACCGCCGGTATCGAAGGCGCCAGGCCAGAAAACAGCTTTGGCGTCAATATCGTACTGCCCCAGGAGACTGAGCTTAGCAAAGCCATCCAGGACGATCCCAAGGTAGTCCGTTTCAAGTATTTCTTCACGCGTAAGATTTTTTTCGTGATGGAAGCCGACGGTGTCGCCCTGTTCCCCGGAGGTTTTGGCACCCATGACGAAGGTTTCGAAGTGCTTACTCTGCTCCAGACCAGTAAAGCGCCGCCGATGCCAGTGGTACTGATGGAACTCCCCGGAGAAAACTACTGGGAATCATGGGATAAGTTCGTTAAAAGTCAGTTGCTGGACCGGGAGTATATTTCGCCGGAGGATCTTTCGTTTTATAAGATCATACGCTCACCCGACGAAGCAATCAACTGGATCTCTTCTTATTATTCAACCTATAACTCTTTACGACTGGTCCGCAACCGTCTGGTAATACGGCTGGAAAAGGAACTTCCGGATGAATCCGTACGAGAACTCAATGAAAAATTCCGCGATTTAATTAAAATCGGGAAGATCGCGAAAACTATAGCTCTGCCAGAAGAATCAGATGAACCCGACCTTCTTTCTAAACCCAGAATCACTTTCTCTTACAACAACAAAAGCGCCGGGCGACTAAACGAGATGATTCTGGAAATAAATAGACTGGGAAATAGTCTTGTATAATGAAACTAGAAGGATTTTCCAGTGGTGTGGAGGGGAGGTGCTGCCATGGATATCGCCACAGTCCGCGACTTGCTCATCATTATCCTCTTTGCCCTGTTAATCATCGTGATTATTGGAGGAAGCATAGCCGCCTTTATTATTTACCGCAGAGTGAATAAGACCGTAAAAAATACAGTCAACACGGTAGAACGCCCGATCCGGTTCGCGGAGAAAATTTTCGCTTATACCAGGGGTGGGACGAAAGGATTCGGGGAAGCTGTTAATATAATTTTGGGGCGGAGGGTAGATCATGAGCACCAAACAAACCAGCGCTAAATTTGGCATGTCAGGGTTGTGGGTCGGAATATTAATCGGAGCTTTGGCCGGAGGAGTAGCTGCCCTTCTCTATACACCCCGGTCAGGCGAAGGTAACCGGACAATGATCAAGGATAGAGCAATTCAGGCTAAAGATGCCATCATCTGGCATGCCAGAGATCAAGCCCAGTCTGTCGAGCACCCTTCGAAAAGAAGGAACAATCATTGACCCATTCCTGTTCTTCTGTCCAGGTAAAAACCCTTCTTCTGTCTAATGGTAAATCTCGCCAAACGCCGGGCGTAGCATATTGTCCTCCCGTGTTATACTTAATGTGATCTGAAATATAACACCGGGCGGAAGGAAAATCATGGCGACGTTATCATCACCGAAAAAGACCAATTGTTATGTCAACCCTTTGAATAAAGCCCTGCGGATATTTTTCAAGAATGCCATCACGGTCAGCCTCAAAAATCCAGCCCAGGCTTTATTTTTCTTCCAGACTATTCGGAACCAACAGCGGGCTTCCAGAGTCAGAGCTTCCTCGAGAAGACAGGGCATCCAGGTACCGCCGATTATGATTTTCAGTATCACCAATCGCTGCAATTTGCACTGTAAGGGTTGCTACCACCAGGCCATGCGAGACATCGCTAAACCAGAGATGAGCGAAGAGAAATTACGCAGTGTTATCCACGAAGCCAGGGACCTGGGAGTCTCTTTTATGGTGCTGGCAGGCGGCGAGCCGCTGGTACGCCAGGACATCTTAAAAATTACGCGGGACTTTCCGGAAATTATCTTTCTCATGTTTACTAACGGTCTGCTGATCACGGAAGAGATGGTAACGCAGCTTAAGACTCAGAAGAACCTCGTTCCCCTTATCAGCCTGGAGGGTTATGAAGAAGATACCAACGCACGCCGTGGAAGCGGAGTTTACGAAAGAATTCAAGGGATTATCGAAAAAATTAAGAAACAGGATGTTTTTTTTGGAACATCCCTGACGTTGACACGAAACAATTTTGAGACTGTCACCGACAAAAAGTTCATCGGTAATCTGACCGACCTGGGATGTAAATTGCTGCTATTCGCGGAGTACACGCCCGTAAAACCGGATACCGAGGATTGGGTCATCACGGACAATCAGCGGGAGAAGCTAAATGGAATAATGAATTCATTCCGGACACAATACCCCGCTCTTTTCGTCTCCGTTCCAGGGGATGAAAAAGATTTTGGCGGCTGCCTCTCGGCCGGAAGAGGTTTCATTCATATAAGCGCCGAAGGCGACGTAGAGCCCTGCCCCTTCGCTCCGTTTTCAGATACTAACCTGCGGGATAGGTCGTTGAAAGAAGCTCTACAGTCCAACTTACTTAAAGCGATCCGGGAGTGTGACGACCTGGGTAAAGAGACAGGCGGGAGCTGTGCCCTCTTTGCTAAACGGGAATGGGTCAAAACTCTAACGCGTCCAGTCAGGGATTAAATTCTCAGATTTCGCCAGGTTTATTCCGCCGACTTCTTAATTGCTGGCTGCCGGATAATGGTTTTAAACTTCTCCGGTGCTCTCTTGCGA
>DEUU01000391.1:651-2736 GCA_002362735.1 Dehalococcoidia bacterium UBA3254 | reverse complement strand
CTATTACCATATTGAGCTTTAGTAGCTTTGCCTGTGTCTCTCGACGAGATAAAATACGTTCAATTACAACCGTTACCAGCAATACCTGAATAGGTAGAAACGCTAAATCACCGATTAGATAAAGGAAAATATGATGGACATCATCAAAGATAAGGTAGTGAATGTAATAACCAACCCCAGAAAGCAAGAGAAATATGCCTGTGAGAGCAAAGATGAATTGATTACGCTTTATCATCTGTTAACCCCGGACCCTTTCATAATAACACATAGCCTTAGCTATGTATAAGTTCATAGAATACTTTTAGGTTTGATCTCATGGCCAAGTTTGAGCACGAAGTTACGAAAAGAGTTATTGTGACGCATCGTATTGGCATATTAAGACATCTTACGCAGGCATAGAAAAAGGGGCAGAATACTTTCAGAAATATTCTGCCCCAAACAAACGTGATTCTGCTATTAGGAGCCGGGCATAGAGATGATTTGCACGCCTTCGGGCAAAGTGAACATCGAATCAGGGATATTTTCGAAAGAGATGTTCTTATATTCCATCACTACCAAGCCTTGCGGCGATTGAGCTTCGACCCGGAGGGGAATTCCATGCTGTTGCCAGAGCCACATTTTTGCCGTATTGCCCTCAACCGTGTATTGGACGATAGTACATGATTTACCGTCGAGCGTTTCTGTTCCCACAGTGACGGGATGGTAACCTGTGATGGAAATAGCTTCTTCGGTGGCTGACTTAGTCGTAGGATTCCACGACAGCTTCATGGCTGTGTTCTGAGCGGGCATATAAGTGTACATGGTACTGGCTTCTGCATCCATGATCAATACCGTTGTCTGACCTTCCGCAGATACTTCGGTCCTCATCTTGGCTTTCTTGACCCAAATGGTTTGGGTCACTACCGGGCTAACGGGAGCCGTGATGGTCATGTCATACTTCATGGACCCGATCTGGGTTGACAATCCCAGAATATCAGTTAGGCTGGCACTTGATGCGGTAGTCGTCGCCATCGTAGTAGTCGGAGCGATCGTTTTAGTAGCTGCAGCCGTACTTGTAGTAGTGACGGTGGCGGTAGCGGTGGTCTTGGTTGTCTCTGTCGATCCGCTACAGCCACCAATAACTATCGCTATTGCAAACAATCCCAATGAAGTCACGATTATTCTTTTCCTCATACTTCTCCTTAGTCGCTTGTTATAGTTCGCTTTATTAGCATAGCACTGAGCGCAGGCTTGGGCAATCCTCTCCTAACGCAGATCAAACTAATAAAGTCGAATGGATGTACCAAAACCCGGATAAAAGTAAATATTCTGTATAACATCGTGATAAAAGGTTGCTTTTTTACTATAGTACTACTGAAGATTTTTGATTTTAGTGGTAACATTCACACTAGTATAGTAATATGCGAATGTTATTGGAGATTGTATGTAAATGAAATATAACAGACCGGGTATCGGACCTGAGCGTTTATTTCAAATTATATTATCACTTTCCCTCGTTCTTATTTTTTTCACCAGTTGTCGGCCAAAAGACAATAACTCTCCATCAACCTCGAATATTGGGACAACATCATCGACATCAACACGAACAACGACACTACCCCAAACCACGACAATCCCCTCGAGTTCTGTTTTTCAGGACCTGGATATGGACAATGTGAGTGACGAAGTCGAAAAGACACTGATACGCCGATTTTCCCCTGAAATCAAATTCCATCCGAATGAGCAATATTTACTGGCAGAAATACAATGGTATCTTCCAAGAGTCAGAATGCTTTTTGATGTAAGTTTCGGCTTTGATCACCAGATTCTAGACAAGGGTGTCCTAAATGTCGGAAACCTTCTCTCCCAAAAGGATGGAGACCAGGTATCTAGCCTGACAGAAAATTCCTCGGACTTTTTTCTCGAACAGACTGACGTAAATGGTGAAGACCAACTCGATTCTTATCGTCAGGAAACACGTAAAGGGAGTAGTTCATCTGATTGGACCTGTTATGCCCACGTGCGGCAGGCACCGGGAAGTGATTTGTATGATGTACAATACATTTTTTTCTATGCGTATAACGGCAGTTTATTTGAAGAACCAGT
>DEUU01000391.1:0-397 GCA_002362735.1 Dehalococcoidia bacterium UBA3254 | reverse complement strand
CCGCCCATGAAGCCGATTTTGAACATATTACGGTAAGGGTCGGAAAAGACTTACAGACGATTGTGCAAATCTATTACTCCGCTCACGATAATGAGGGACGATGGTATCAGAAACAGACTAGCGCTGGCGTAAAAAATGGATATAGTCTAACACCTGATGGAAGACCAATCGTCTTTGCTGCGATTAACTCTCATGCCAGTTATCCGTATGAGGGAAAGTGGAATCGCGATAATCTTCCCGATGATGAAGCCAGTGAAAACGGACTGGTTTGGGATTCCATCAACAGAGTAGTTAATCTTGGAGAAAAGCAACACCCGGCAATCGGAATGCAGTGGGTTCAGTATTCCGGCCACTGGGGCGAGATCGGCAACGCAAGCTGGACTACAGGGCCCTACGG
>DEUU01000068.1:5479-6432 GCA_002362735.1 Dehalococcoidia bacterium UBA3254 | reverse complement strand
CGAAATCAGTTTTTCGAGGTCCGTTTAGATGTTGGAAATGTAAAGGTCTCTTTAGTCTAAAAGCCCAAAACAGCGTAATACAACTTTTAGAACCTCTTACCCAGGAAGATTTTGATAAACAGAAAGCCGACAAGGAAGCTAAAAGAAAAAAAGCTAAAGAAAAGACTGCTTAAAAAGTAAAAGATTATTAATTTATCTTAATTGCAGGAAAATGATCTTCTTACCATCACCAGTTAAAATTGGTCCGCTTGATGGAAAGTGTGAATGATTCCTAAAATGCTAATTATGGCGATATCAATTATTGTCATTATGGTGACATAGACTCTGGAAATTAGAAACCAAAAATTTTATCAAATATTATCATAATCCGATATTTCTGTGTTAACTAGTTAAGGAGAATACTTTTATGAAAGTGACCCGTCTCTATACCGGAAATGACGGTGAATCTCACTTTGAAGATATTGATTACCCTTTAACCGAAGTGGAACCTGCTGAGTGGCGATCAGAAATTATAAAGACAGAAGAAGTATTTTTTCGCAACGCAGGTTCTAATTATGATACCGACTTCCACAATTCTCCCAGGAAATCATTAGTCATCAACATGGAAGGATATGTGGACATTACTGTAGGTGATGGCTCGAAACGTCGCTTCGGCCCCGGATCTATTATTTTATGCGAAGATATCAGTGGACGGGGACATAAAAGTTGCGCGGTGAACAATCAACCCAGAAAGTCTATTTTTATTAATCTCATTTCTTAAGTATTTGCTTCAGTAATACCCCATGGTTCAGGCTAAATATTTTTCCGACAGCTTTCTACGAATTTTATGAATGCAGCGGTTAAAGTCTTATACTCGCCGTCTTGTTATTAGATGAATAAGACTGATTGACACTTATGGAAGGCCATTGTAACATAAACTATGCTGGGTAAGGTTAATAGCTGTGCAGTGGTAG
>DEUU01000068.1:0-5447 GCA_002362735.1 Dehalococcoidia bacterium UBA3254 | reverse complement strand
GAAATGCAAGGCGCTTTTCACGATAAAGGTCAGAGACGGCGAACTAACCCTTTGTGAGCCTTTGAGTCAAGAGGATTTTGACAAGCAAAAGGCTGACAAAGAGGCCAAGAGGAAGAAAG
Source organism: Dehalococcoidia bacterium UBA3254 (assembly GCA_002362735.1). Next base: position 5,328 of record DEUU01000068.1, on the reverse strand, counting down.
CCAAAGAAAAGACGGGCTAAACTAAGCATTAAAAAACCACATTGACACTTGCTAACCACCAATGTAACATGGAAGCTATGCTAGGCAAGGTTAATAGCTGTGCAGTGGTAGGGTTAGAGGGATACATGGTTCAGGTGGAGGTGGACGTTGCCTCTGGTCTGCCGGCTTTTCATATTGTGGGACTCCCAGATACTGCAGTTCAAGAATCCAGAGAGCGTGTTCGGGGCGCCATCCGTAATTCCGGTTTTACCTTTCCAATGAAGAGGATTGCCGCTAATTTAGCCCCCGCGGACTTAAAGAAAGAAGGCCCTGCTTATGATTTGCCAATTGCTGTAGGCATCCTGATCGCTACCGGGCAAATTGAGGCAGATATTTCTAAAACTGTATTTCTAGGAGAGCTTTCCATGGATGGAGCCTTAAGGCATACCAGCGGTATTTTGCCGATGGTAGGGGTGGCTCATCAACAAGGTTTTACTGAGATTGTTGTGCCCCTGGCCGATGCTAAAGAGGCTTCACTGATTGAAGGTACTCATATTCTTCCTTTTGATTCTATTGCTGCTCTGGCTGGCTATTTACGTGGCGATATACCGGCACCAGAAATTAAATTTGAAGGAACCAATCTGGAAGCTCCCACTATTTCTACAGTAACCGACCTGTCCGAAATAAAAGGTCAAGAACACGTTAAACGGGCACTGGAAGTAGCTGCTGCAGGTGGTCACAACATCGTTATGTGCGGCCCCCCGGGAAGCGGGAAGACATTGCTGGCAAGGTCTTTACCGGGAATACTTCCTCCTTTGAATTCGGATGAAGCACTGGAAGTAACTAAAATTTACAGCGTTAGCGGACTTCTTCCTTCGGATACACCTTTAATACGCCAGCGACCGTTTCGCTCGCCTCATCACACCATCAGTAATGCCGGATTAGTGGGAGGAGGGCATTGGCCGAAGCCGGGAGAAATTAGCTTAAGCCATTATGGAGTGCTCTTTTTAGATGAGCTTCCGGAATTCGGGCACGCTGTTCTGGAAGTTTTGCGGCAACCCCTGGAAGATAAAGTGGTCACCATCAGCCGCGCTAACGGAAGTGTCACGTTCCCGGCCAATTTCATGCTGGTCGGAGCAATGAACCCCTGTCCGTGCGGATATTTTGGGGATGCCTACCATCCGTGTACCTGTCCTCCCAACCTTGTATCCCGTTATCAACATCGGATCAGCGGACCTTTTTTAGACAGGGTTGATATCTTCGTTGAAGTTCCTCATATCGAATATGAAAAATTGGCAGATAGACACATGGGAGAGACCTCCGAGCGTGTCAGATGTAGAGTAGAAGCTGCAAGAGAGATACAGCGAAATCGTTTTAAAGGGAATAAGGTTACCTGTAATTCTGATATGACTCCCGCGAATGTGAGAGAGCTTTGTCAGCTCGAGGAATCTGCCCAAAGTCTTCTCAAAGCGGCCATGAAGCAGCTTTATCTCTCAGCACGCGCTTTTCACCGCATTCTTAAACTCGCCCGTACTATTTCTGATCTGGAAGGTTCAGAGGTAATCAGGTCAACTCATCTGGCTGAAGCTGTCCAATACCGTCCAAGAAGTCAGAGTTAGCAAAAAAATTAAAGTCCTTAGAAAACTTCGGGCGTTTGTTTTAAAGGGTTAAAGTTATTTTGAAATTTTAACGATTACCGGTCAGGAGGATAAATCTTGTCATTTGGTGAAATAATGGGTCTGGTGGCGGGTTTGCTTACCACGGGTAGTTTTGTTCCCCAGGTTATCCGGGTCTATAAATTTAAGAGTGCTCATGATATCAGTTTGATGTTCTCAATCTCTTTTGTAGTGGGCACTATTCTATGGCTGGCGTATGGAATTAACGATGGATTACTACCTGTCATAATTTGGAATGTTTTGGCGTTTATTTTCGCAGCGGCTCTTTTGATCGGCAAGATAATTTATGGGAGAACTGGGCGCAGGAGTTAGAAAAAGGTGTTATTCTCAAGAATTGGTAACACCTTAATAAAATATCTTTGACTATTACGATCTTATATTATTGCTTCAGGGTGTGGGTTTTACTCCCCAAAGGAAAAATCCGAGGGTTACCAGGAGTATTACAATTCCCAGGGTGATACAAATTTTACCACCAGTTCTGAGAGCAGTAGGTTCTGGTCGTCCGGGCGTATGTTCCATGTATTCCCGGACATCCACATGCTCGGATATGGATCCATAATATACACCTTCCTCTTTTCTCCCCCAGAAGATGCCCACCATGCCAAGGAGTAGGAATATCCCACCGATAATAACCATGATTATCAAATCGTGATAGGTCATGCCTTACCCCCTACCATAAAGATATCTTTGATAAATATATGCGTTTTTCAATCAAATTTCAATAGTTTTAAGGATTATTCCGGGGGGTATGAGGGGAAAGCAGTAGGAAGGGAACTATAGTCTTTTAGTCATGAGTAACGAGAGAGGGAGGCGTTCGCCTCCCTCTGTGAAGATCCATAAATGAAAGAAATTATTTAACTTCGACAGTAGCACCGGCGGCTTCGAGTTTAGCCTTGGCGGCGGCGGCTTCGTCTTTATTCACGTTCTCTTTCACAGCTTTGGGAGCACCTTCTACCAACTCCTTGGACTCTTTCAGGCCAAGGTTGGTAAGCTCTCTGACGGCTTTGATAACGTTAATTTTATTGGCGCCGATTTCCTTGAGAACTACGGTAAATTCAGTCTTCTCTTCTACTGGAGCGGCAGCGGCAGCGGCAGGAGCAGCGGCAGCTGCGACTGCGACAGGAGCAGCAGCGCTGATGCCAAATTTGGTCTCCATAGCTTTTACCATTTCTGCTAATTCCAGAACGGTCATTCCTTCGATTATTGCCATCGCTTGTTCAACTTTAGTTTCGGCCATTTTATTTAACTCCTTCTAATTGCTTTATTCTACCTTGTAGTACAGTCATTAGACCCTGTAAAGGCGCATTCATCTGATATACCAGGGCATACAGTGGACCTTGAAGTCCTCCCATCACCTTTCCAAGCAAAATCTCTCTGGGAGGCAGTGTGGCGAGAGTGGATATTTCTTTAGGCGTCAGCATCTTGTTCCCCAGGAATCCGCCTTTGATGGTGAGGGCCAGTTTGGTGAGAGTGATGTGCTCGGTGAGAGTCTTTGCTCCTTTAGAAATATCTTCTTTCACGAAGGCGATTGCCATGGGACCATTAAAAAGACTGGCTAATTGGTCTTTCCCCGCTTTCTCAGCAGCGATTTTAGCCAGGGTATTTTTAACGACATGGAATTCAACTCCGTTTTCTCTGAGTTTACGGCGTAAAGCAACCACATCCGAGGTCTTTAGCCCCCGATAGTCTGTCATAATACCTGAGTTGCTTTTGGCAAAGGTCTGCTCGAGGCTGTCCATAATCTGTTTCTTTTTTTCCGTCGGCATGTCAATTACTCCTTATTAACTTAAAGTCATAAAGTGGCAAGTTCTGTTTCTTGTCGACCACCACTTTGTCGAATATTCAATTTAATATCAGATAATGAAAAAGTCCTCGTGCCGAAGCGCAAGGACTTTTATAATTTATAAAAGCATAAGCCCTTTTCCTCGGCAGGCACTTTGTGTATTAATCCCAAAGGGAACCTGCGGTCTCAGGATTTAACTAATTTTAAGATTATGTTTTAAGTTATAAGTTTTTAGAAAGGGAGCAGGGGATTTATTTCTTAAAACTTGTTACTTCCTACTTTTAATTTCTCCTTTTCCCATGGTTAGCTGGCGTTTAGAGCCTTCAGATCCAATTTGACACCAGGCCCCATCGTGGTGCTCAGAGTGGCACTCTTGATGAACTGTCCTTTGGCACCCGAAGGTTTGGCCTTTTCCACTGCTTCGATCACAGCTGTCAGATTATCCACCAGTTTATTATCTTCGAAACTTTTCTTTCCTACTACGACGTGTATCAAGTTAGTTTTATCAAGTTTGAATTCAACGCGCCCTTTGCGGGCTTCTTCGATTACCCTTGTAAGATCACCGGGCTGAACTACGGTCCCGGCTTTCGGGTTTGGCATGAGGCCCTTACGGCCCAGGACTTTACCCAGTTTACCGATTTTACCCATCATATCCGGAGTGGCCATGGCGATGTCGAATTCAGTCCAACCTTCTTCCACTTTCTTGATGAGCTCGTCATTGCCAACATAGTCTGCTCCGGAATCGCGGGCAGTTCTCTCAGCTTCACCCTGAGCAAAAACCAGAACACGGACTTGTTTTCCTAATCCGTGTGGCAGAAGTGCAACACCGCGGACCTGCTGGTTAGCATTCCGGATATCGACTCCCATGCGCAAGTGCAACTCTACCGTTTCGTCGAACTTTGCATATGCTGATTTCTTGGCCACGGTTACAGCTTCAGCCGGTTCATAGGTTTTTACTGGATCGATCTGCTTGGTGGCTTCTTCGTATTTTTTACCATGATGTAATGTCATTTTACTTAACCTCAACCCCCATACTACGAGCAGCCCCTTCAACAATTCTTTCCGCTGCTTCAATGGAGTTAACATTCAAATCTTTTACTTTAACCTGAGCTATCTCTCTTAATTTAGTCCGGGATAGTTCGCCTACCTTTTGTCGACCCGTAGTTTGAGCGCCTTTTTCAATACCCAGAGCTTTCTTAATCAGGTCCGAGGTGGGAGGCGTCTTGGTAACAAAGGTAAATGACCTATCGTCATAAACTGTGATTTCAACCGGGATAATCGTGCCAGCCTGACTGGCTGTCCGGGCATTATAATCCTTGCAGAAAGCCATAATATTGACGCCATGCTGGCCCAGAGCGGGACCCACCGGAGGCGCCGGATTTGCTTTACCTGCAGGAATCTGCAATTTAATAATCGTTACAACTTTCTTGGCCACTTTCGTTCACCTACCTAAATTGATCACCAAACCAATATTTTAATCTAATTCTCTCTTATCGATAGATCAGTATGCAATGGGAAGAATTAAAGTTTTTCGACTTGAAGGAAATCCAGTTCGACCGGTGTTTCGCGCCCGAACAAAGAAAGGAGGACTTTTACTTTTCCTTTATCCGGAATAATATCGTCCACCACTCCAACAGAGTCGATAAAGGGTCCATCAGTAACCCGTACGCTTTGTCCTTTACGGAAGCCGACTTTAACCTTCGGAGTTTCCGCAGCCATTTGCTTCAAAATCTGTTCTACTTCTTTAGGCTGTAAAGGAACAGGCTTATTTCCACTGCTCACAAAACCAGTAACGCCGGGCGTGTTACGAACGATATCCCAGCTCTGGTCATTCATTTTCATTTCTACCAGAACATAAGCGGGCAATATCTTTTTAGTGATGTTGCGTCG
>DEUU01000070.1 GCA_002362735.1 Dehalococcoidia bacterium UBA3254 | reverse complement strand
CGCTCCAACATGGTTCGCCACGAGAAGTTGATGGATCGGCATGGACCAGCCCGGCCTGTGCTGGTCAAATCCCCAACTGCCATCCAGGTTGTAACCTCCCCACTCGAAGAACCTGGCAGCCTCCGCCCCTCCGCGTCCATTTTGATCCAGACCTCCGACCAACTGGTGGATGAAAACAAATTTCCATCTGGCGTAACTGGCCTCCAGAGTGTTCTCCAGCCAGCGATACTGCGCCTCACCCAAGGTCGTGTTCCAATTATCAGATGTACCTTTTGATGGCGGGGTAAACCAGTAGGGATCGAGCACGATGAAGAGGGCATCGCCCCATTCCCAGGCATAATAGTTCTCGCCAGGTCCTATAAAGGGGGCTTCTTTGCTATTTCCATCATAGAAGCCGCCCGGAGTCGGATTAGGATAATAAGTCACGCGGGCTTTCCTAGCCCAAACTGTCAGATTATTTTCTGCTTTGTTAAAAGCCCCGGCAATTTCGCCGTCATGATTCCCGATCGCTAAAAACAACGGAACGGAAACTCCAAAAACACTGAAATCGCTTCGCTTGTCGATATAAACACCTGAGGCCTCTGTGTAGTTTCTACTTTTAAGCTTTTCTGTCATAAAAGTATCGCCCAGGTCAATGTTAAAATCCGGATGCTCGTCAAGAATATACCGGAAAGTTGTTTGTAGCACGGCCGGGTCGGTGTTATTGTCCCAGTGAGGATCGGCATCGACTGTGAAAACGAAACTGTCGCCCAATGCTCGCTGAGTATGGAAAGCGCTCCCGGCCGCCGCGGAAAAGATGGATTCACTGGATGTCTTGTGGCAGACCCTGTAATAATATTGTGTATTCGTTTTTAGTCCTGTAATTTTAAGTTCCAGAGGCTGGTTTTTTTGTAATTTGGAAATAGCAGTTTGAGAATCATACCTGCCCGGATTTGTTCCATATTGAATATAAATATCTGTATCGGTTGTGGTGAGGAGACTTATCGTGATCGATTCAGCAGTCGGACTTCCTAGAATAACGGTTCCATCAAAATGTTTATTATTCAGACTATCAGGTATGGAAGTCGGCATTACGGATGTTGTCGGATTGGACAGGATAGTAAATGGAGAAGTAACAGGTGGAGAACCTGGTTTAGGAGTTATCTGCTGAGTCTGCGGTTGGGCAGTAGTGCCACTCTGGGGCGCCGTTTGACCGGTCGGGGTGATACATCCCGCTGTCGCAACAATTAATATTAACATTCCGACTGATGTTAATTTCCTGATATATCCTGAAGCTTTCATATTCACCTTTTAGCGCTTATATTGACTTAATATTTTTCTGATTTCAGAGTTTCACTTATATTAATATTAATAACCAGTTACAGGTAATTCTATACTGTAAAGAGCTTCCCTAGCCGTGATGAAGAGTGTGCTTTGGTTGACCCCGCCAAACTCACAATTGGTCGGCTGACGTGTGGTTTTGATTAAACTAAGCTGGTTACCTGCGGGTGAAAAAATATAAACGCCCTCCAGGCCTGCCACATAGAGATTGCCAATTCTGTCTATAGTCATCCCATCCGGTTGAGGGACCGTAACGAACACCCTGCCACCCTGAAGTAATCCGTCTTCAGCCGCGTCGAAGGCCATAACCTGATTGCTTGTGGTCAGAGCCAGATACAAAGTCTTCTGGTCGGGTGAAAAAACCAGGCCGTTGGGCGATTTATCAAATTTTCCTTCCAGAATAACTTCGCCGGATTTTTTCAGGCGGTATAATCCCATAAAGTCCACACCTGGCTGACGTCTTTCCAGACCGTAAGTTGGATCGGTGAAATACAGAGTTCCGTCATTGCGGACTGCTATATCATTGGGAGAATTTAGCTGTTTGCCCTGGTAGCTTCCAGCCAGAGTCTCAATCGTTCCATCCTTAAGAGTACGCGTAACACTGCGTGAGCTGTGCTCGGCTGCCAGCAGACGCCCCTCCCCTTCAAAGGCCAGGCCGTTAGACTTATTGCTCGGCTCTCTGAATACTGTTATTGTGTTCGGCAGTGCCAGCTGATATATCCGGTTCGCATCTATATCACTGAAAAGTAGAACCTTGCGCGTCGTATCCCAAGCCGGTCCCTCGGTAAACTTGAACTGATCACTGATTGTGGCCAATTCGCCCATTTTGCTAAAATCCGGACTCGGTGTTTTTGTTTCCCTGTCCGGAGAGCTTGGCGGACTACTTTGTATCATAGTTTGATTAATTCCCGGCAAAGGTGAAACCGCTGTGACTGTCTGGAACGAGACTCCACTTTTTGCAGGTGAAGCAGACGGGCTGATTGCCGGTAGTTCCGGCGAACAGCCCACTAATAACAGCAACCCGACCCCTGCACTAATTCCGATTAAGAATTTGTGTTTCAACTTTATCTTTGTCCTATTTAGTGATGTTAAGACTGCTGATCAGCCCCTTTGCCGTTAGAGTCTTACCGGCCAGTCCGGCATAATCGGTCCCGTAGCGATAGGCCCGGAAAACCTGGTTGGTCATGGGTAAGGCATCCGGTTCTTCACTTAATATGCCATAAGCCTTAGTAACGGGGTTAACATAGTCCCAGACAAGCGTGCCATCGCTGGTAACCTCAAAAAGGTGCCCATCTGTATCGGAACAGATTAGTGTGTTTCCGTTGGGCAAACGCAGGGCGCTGGAACCAATATGACTGAAAAAAGCAGTATTGTTCTTGGAGTAATACATCCAGACTATCTGGTTGGACATCAATTTGGTTTGCTTGTGAGTATCTTTATCGTTTTCAGACGCCCATTTCCAATAGGCGGCATCGGGTGGATTGACATACGTGCCGGTATCCTTCTTGCTGGAATCAAGGAAACCATTTATCTCAAAAATATATGATTGAGGAGTCCTCTCAAAAAGGTACTGGCCGTTATTGAATACCAGGAAATGTCCGGCGCCCGGCAGTCCTGAAGCAATCCACTGTATATCATGACTGCCACCGATTTGCTTGTTGCCCGTTGTTGAGGCAGTCCAGTCTTCTAATACCGATGGCGGATCGCCTTGCTCATAACGAGCTGGATCGCCGAAACGGTAGATGAAATCCCCCTTGGCGCCGGCTGCTAAAGCGATACTTCCTGAAGGATCACCCGGGAGAAAAGTGTTTCCGTGATCGATTACATAGAATTCACCCTGCACGGAGTTAATAACAACCTGGTCCAGGTCTTGATTGTAGTCCATTGAATTGCAATGCAGCCAGTCTTTACTCAGTGGACGGCCAGGCAAATTGATATTGAGCCGGCCCGAATAATCAGCTATGGTCTTGCCTGTGCCGACGTAATTGGCTTTGAAAGGATCGATGTCCTGGACCAGGTGATCGATAAACCGCCATTCCCAGATGATGTTGCCTTTCAAATCCACTTCTACCACGGTATCCATTTGGGCACCTTCATAAGGCCCGTTGTTTGGATTAGCTCCGGTAGCGATAGCCTCCGCCTGGGTAACCGTGCGGTTGGCAATGTACATAAAGGTTTCGGCTTTTAATTTTGGATTATATATTTTTACCCAATCATGATGAGGGGCATAGTCTTTACGGGTCTCGTAGTACGACCAGACTGTATTCCCGTTCCAGTCCACCTCTTTCCAGCCCTTGTTATTATTAGGATCATCCTGGGCGGCATCCAGCAAATTTCCATTGGGCAGCAGGCGTGGATTATTTCCGATGTTCCAGGTATTGACCACTTTACCTTCCATGTCTATCAAGTAAGAACGCCCCACCACTGCGAACAGCGTGTATCCATTATAGGCATTGGTCTTATCCCAATAGAGAAGCTCAGTTTGAGTACCGCCGGGCTGCCTGCCCGGTGCTGTGTTGTTAGCTATAGATGACGGTTTAGTGGCAGAAGACGCCAGAACACTGCTCGCTGGTTGCGCTGAAACCGCCGTTTTATTCTGCTCTGGTGTGATCATTGCTGGTGTGGCAGTCGAAGAAACCTGCGTACAGCTAGTCGTCAATGTTAGTAACATAAGCAACCCCGATATAATAATCTTTGGTTTCATTTGACTTTTGGTCCTCCTCCTAATTCTTACCGCTCAATTGTCCCTTTGGGAGTGAGATCTCTTCCAGTAAAAGCCGGATAATCCAAACCGTAACGGAGGACACGGAAACAGGCATTCATAAATTCCCCTTGCCTGGCTGGATCAGAAGGAATAGCATCCGTGCTCACTAACGGTCCCGTTTTGACTACCGGATTAATATATTCCCAGACGGTTTCCCCGGATGAAGTCACTTCGATAAACCGGCCATGAGTGCCGGAATCTATAAGGGTATTGCCATTAGGCAACCGTTGCGCACCGGATATGGCTTCATCATAAAGTGAACTGGGAGGGTTCGCTTTGTATGTCCAGCTAAAATCGGCTGGGCTAAAAGCCTTGCCACTGGTTAGGCTATAATTTCCATTTGCATCAACCGGCGGAGTCCATTGATCAACTGTTGAGTATTTGCGTCCCAACCCGTTATTAAAAACCATGATATCACCCGCTCCCGGATAACCAGGCGGAATCCAGGTCGCGTTGTGCTGCTGAAATAGTTTTTCATCAGATTGAGTTCCGGCTCCGTACTGGGACGGATTGCCCCAGCGATAAAGCAAATCCCCGCCTTTCCCGTACTTTCCGCCACTGTGTCCGGCTGCCTGGGCAGTGGTAGTACTGTGGTCTATTATCCAAACCT
>DEUU01000152.1:10499-12767 GCA_002362735.1 Dehalococcoidia bacterium UBA3254 | reverse complement strand
CAATCATAGTGGTCATGTACTAGTTGGAAAGGGAAATAGAATAGTGACTCTACTAGAAGTTAATAAACAGACATGCAATCAATGTGGCCTTTGTTCAGTCATTTGCCCGAGGAAAATCATACAGTTCCAGAAGAACGGTTACCCTTGCTTGATCCCACGGGCAGAAGCACTTTGTCTAAGATGTGGTCACTGTGTATCCGTTTGTCCTTCGGACAGCCTGACACATAATGAAATACAGTTAGACCAATGCCCTCAAATCGACCGGTCCTTGGATATCACTTTTGGACAGTGCGCTCAGTTTTTTAAAAGCCGGCGTTCCGTGCGGCATTTCAAAGACAAAAAAGTGTCCGCAAAGGAAATCGAACGCATTATAGATATCGCCCGTTACGCTCCTACCGGACGCAACAACCAGGAAGTTCAATGGCTTGTCATTAACGACTCTACCCGAGTAAAAGGACTCTCAGCTATCGGCGCCGACTGGTTCCGCTGGTCGATAAAGAACGATCCGGCATCCGCTCCCATAATGCAAGAGAAGTTACAGCGTCAGGAGTCGGGAGATGATTTGTTCCTCTGCAACGCACCCGCGATAGTGTTAACTTTCGCGGAAAAGATTAATCCCCTCGCAGCTATCGAGTGCTCCATTGCCCTTGCATACTTTGACATGACTGCACACAGCGCCGGATTGGGCTGTTGCTGGGCAGGAAACCTTATGTCTGCCGCCTCAGCTTTCCCTCGGATGGAAAAAATATTGGCACTTCCGCAAGGATATGCTCCTTATGGTAGCCTGATGGTAGGTTATCCTAAATACAATTATCGACGGATACCCGCGCGCAAAGCCGCCCGGATAACCTACTATAAGTAGAACACCGTAATTTGAGCAATTAATATTTTTGTGAGAGTTTATCCTTAGTCCTTTTTACGAACAAATTTGTTGGAGACTGAGCACGATACACCTATGCCATGGATATCAGGTGTAAATTTAAAAAGTCTAATTAATTACATAACCTTTTACTTGACATCACCTTATAGTAATATTAGAAAGCCTACTTTAGTACTGCTATAATCTTAATCAGGAAGGAAAGTATCCGGGAAATTTAATGGTTAGAAAGTGAAATTAGCATATGAAAAAAGTTGTTCTTAAATGGGAAATCTCAGGTATCATATTTGTTTTTCTCGTGGGGGCTCTATTACACTTCGTTTTTGAATGGTCGGGAGAATCTGCGATTGTCGGGGCAATCGCTTCCGTCAACGAAAGTGTCTGGGAACATTTCAAACAGGGTTTCTGGCCGATGTGTTTATTTGCGGTGATCGAGTACGGTTTCATCCATCAATATACTAAAAATTTTCTAGCCGCCAAGGGCACGGCTGTATTGCTGATTCCGGTTATTACCGGTCTAACCTTCTATGCTTATACGGCGGCCATAGGGAAAGAGATACTGATGGTTGATATTCTTATATTTGCGGTAGCGATTACGGTGGGACAATTGATCAGTTACAGGATACTGGTTTTACCCGTTTTACCACCATTCACACATCATGCCGGAATGGCCGTGATTATTTTGATAGGATTTATATTGATCCTGTTTACCTATTTCCCCCCACACTGGCCAATATTACTTGACAGGAACACCGGATTATACGGCATCCCCTGAAGATATGATCAGTCTCATGGTTGCGAACGTTCCCCTTTTCGTATCATGGTAATACTTTTTTTAACTCATAATTTTATGGCTGATAAATTTTCTCAAATGTATTAACCGCCTGTACTTAATATCGTTGACAATACTCAAGTCATTCTTTATATTAGTATATATAAAGCATTAATTTTTAAGGTGACGGTGGTCTGCTGACCTGGTCAGAAAAGCATCAGTGGGCTAATAGTGAAATCGGTTTGTAATATCACCGGTTTTTATTTGAGGTTTAGATATGGATGCCTAGTTTATTCTTGCGTATAATCCATATTACCTCAATTATCCTGGTTATAACTCTAGTTTTTACTATTGTCATTCCCCTTGCAACCAGATTCCCGCCAGACCAGGATAATAATCAAATTCTATCAATAACTTCGGCCGATGAAATCACTGATTCCAGTATTCCGATTATCTGTTTAAATCCAGTATTCGGTATGAATACCTCAGTTCATAATTCATCGATAGTTTTCCTCTTGAATAACAACAATTCATCGCGGTATTTTTGTGGAATTAATACCTCGTTTAATCATTTTGTCCTTAATAATTATCGTTGCTGAACACCCGACTAAATTAGCTT
>DEUU01000152.1:0-10245 GCA_002362735.1 Dehalococcoidia bacterium UBA3254 | reverse complement strand
TAGCTTTTTTCTCTTCATACAGGATGCCATTTTATTGTTTTCGATTATATAAATTAATTCAAATATTTCAGGAGAGGTCAACCAATGAAATCTGAAAAGAAAATAGTGCTGGTTATTTTAGCGGTTATTTTGGTTTTTTCCATTCTGCTTACCCTATCGGGCTGCAGCTGCGGCCCTTCGTTTCCTTACCAGGGGTCATTTAGCGGTAATTGGAACGGCCAGTTGACAGTTCTCACGAGGAATATTCCCGTAGGCGGTACAATATCTTTAAAGGTCGACTCAAAGGGTGCTGGTTCGGGAACCGTTGCTACTTCAGGCGGAACCGTGGCTCCCGCCACGATGAATGCTCAGGTCGATTCTAACGGCAATTTGACCGGTACCGTTAATTTTACGATTAACGGAACAAGTTTTTTATCAAAGTGGACCGGTAAAATAAATGCTTCGGGGAAATCCTTAACTCTGCAAGGAAACTGGACCAGTGATCATGGTTCGGGAAGTTTTTCCGGGACTGGATCCAAATAGAGATTTCTCCTTTTTGAAAGGATATTCGATCGGAAGGTAACTGACCCGGGCTGTAGAGGATAATCTGAGAAGGGAAACAAAACAGAGCATCCATTGAGGTTAGTTCTCATCAGCCCCGGTCGCCGGTCAAAATCCAAGCCTTTGCCCCCAATTGTTTTAGTACCGCCAATTTTTATTCTTCTGAAACAAGGGATTACCTTGAATCAATATGGTACAATAGCTATGTCCAATGGACAAGGTATCCCTCTAAAAAGGCGGTTAATTGATCTTTGGATAGCAAAAAGTTGAACAGGATTTTAAAAGGTCAATAATCCATGAAATGTTTCTCGATAGCCGCCCTCGCTTAATCCAGATTTCATAAAATAAAGGATGGACATACATGAAAATTGCTCAAGGTATATACCAACTGAAAGTTCCTATCCCGGACAATCCATTAGGGCACTTGAACTGCTACCTGGTTCAAGGCAAGCAAGGTTGGCTAATGGTAGATACGGGCTGGTTTACGGCGGACGCCCTTAATTCCCTGCAAACACAAATAAAGGAATTAGGATTAGCGCTGACCGATGTTTCCACCATCATCATCACCCATGTCCATCCTGACCACTTTGGTCTGGCGGGCAGGATTAAGCAGATTTCTCCCAAAACCCAGATATTAACGCACCAATGGGAATCAGCCTTAATAGAATCCCGTTACATTAAATTTTCTGATTTAATAGAAAAGATGTCGGCTCATTTGGCTCAACACGGCGTGCCTTCCCTGAGCCTTTCTGCCCTGGAGTCAGCTTCTATCCCAAGTCTGGAATTCGTGAATGTGACTTTTCCAGAACGGGTTCTGTATGGGGGAGAAATTATCAGTACGGGGATTTATGATTTAGAAATCATCTGGACCCCGGGACATTCCCCAGGCCATATTTGCCTGTATGAACCTCAGAATCAGTTACTGTTCTCAGGTGATCACATCCTTCCTGGTATTACTCCTAACATCAGCTATCATGTGCAGTCCGGGGATAACCCACTGGGGGACTATATTTATGCTTTGAGCAAGCTTCAACACCTGGCTGTATCCAGGGTACTTCCGGCTCATGAAGAGGCATTTGATAATCTCCAGGGCAGAATTAAAGAAATAATTATCCATCATGAGAAACGGAAGGCCGAGATTCTGGAAGTGATGGCCGGTAAACCGCGAAATGCCTGGGAGATCTCTTCACAGATATCCTGGGATACACCTGAGCCCTGGGACAAGCTGCCACCTCTCCATCAGCGTTCAGGAGTATCAGAGGTCATTGCGCACCTGGAATATCTGCGTAAAGAAGGTAAGGTGAATAAAACAATTAAAGCTGACACTATTTCATACGAGTGTTAGCTTGTCCATGATCTCGCCAAAATAAAAATTCAGCGCTGAAAATAAAAATCATGATGGGTGTTGATGAGAATTATTTATTATTTTATGGATGAAAGCGGAAACTACTCCTCCGACTGTATTGTTCTCTGGCTTCCAGGCCCATTCCTCTCTGGCATAGCTGTCATCGAAAACATTAATGGAAGAATGTAATTTTTGTATCTCCATGACTTCAGGATCAGGCTTATAAGTGATAATGGCCCCAGGAATTTGTTTTTTAATCTCTCTTTCTAACTCTTTGGCCGAAATTTTAACCGGAACTCCGGCAATGTTGTAATTGACCATCTTTATCTTTTCTTTGGGTGCCTGCAATACCATATCAGCAGCTCTCCCGGCATCTTTAATGAATAATATTGTTGATAGCGTGCTCTCTTCCGTTACCGGGCATTCGAAAGGTTCGCCCAGAATGGCACATTCAATCATGGCGGAGTGCCAATGGGCGGGGTTTTTTACACCGGGTCCGGTAACCGCGGGATAACGTATTGAACGGAAATCCAATCCAAACCGGGTGCGATAATATCGACCCATTCCTTCACCTTGAAGCTTGGTTACGCCGTAGATAGTGGTCGGCCTCTGGATAGTGGTATCGGTAGTTTCAGGTCCAAGTTCCAGACTAAAAGTGGCCCCGCTGCTGGCAAACATGACTTGCTCCACGTCAAACAGCCGGGCGGCTTCAAGGACATTGTAAGTACCGATAACATTGGATTGAAAGGCGCTCCAGGGATTTTGCTCGCAGGCATAACTCAACATCGCCCCGATATGATAAATTACCGAGATTTTATTATTTTTAACGGCATTCATAACTTCCGACCGGTTGCTTAAATCCCCCTGCACTATCCTGACTTGTTTTTCAATAATATTGATTCGATGATGTTTGATGGTCCTATCGAACAAAACCACATCTTCTCCCCGCTGAACCAGAATATGAGCTAACTCAGCTCCGATGTTGCCTGTGCCGCCAGTGATAAGTTTGACCATTTTAATCCTCCGGATAACCACTAATGTAACAAATTAATATATCAGTATTTTTCAAGATCAGGCAAACTTTTAAGCCTATTCAATAATGCCTTATCCATCTGCCTGGCTAACTGATCCAACCTTTCTTGAGAATACTTATAGAATCCTTGATGAGATTCCCATCTTTCCCTTAATTCTGCGGGTATTTCCTTAGCAGCGGTTATTTGATGATACAATCGATTGAACATATCAACGATCAGCGATCCTTGCTTTGGCATGCCCTGTAAGTCTGAATTCAGCAGAGGACCAAGGATTCCTAATCGTAATCCGAAGCTATTACTAACCGCTCGGTCAATATCCTCAGCACTGGCCACACCCTTTGACCAAAGATCAAAGATTTCCCGCATCATGGCTGTTTGGATGCGATTAACCAGATACCCGGGGAGCTCTTTAAGTACCCTGACGGGCATCTTATTAACTTTCTGCAGCAGGTCATAGGTCAGGTTGAAAGTCTCATCCGAAGTGTACGGTCCCTTGACCACTTCGACACAGGGTACGGTATAAGCCGGGAAAAAATAGTGGGTAACTACGATCTTATCCTGTCTCTTGACCTCAGAACCAAAATCACTTAGAACCAGTGACGAAGTGTTGCTCGCCAGAATCGTATGAGGAGGGCACATGGCGTCCAGGGTATTAAACAGCTCTTTTTTATCCGCCGAACGCTCCAGGATGGCTTCGCAGATATAATCAACGTCATGGGTTAAGACAGATAAATCAGTCGAAGTCGTTATCCTCGCTGTCGCTTGTTCAGCTTGATAACGGGTAATCAGCTTCTCTTCAACAAGAGCATCTAAAGCACGGTTTATACGGCCCATGGAATTTGTTAAAATACTGTCTGTCGTATCAATCAGCGTTGTTGGATAACCGCCAAGAGCAAAAGAGAGAGCGATACCGTGTCCCATATTTCCGGCCCCGATAACACCTATCTTCCTAATCTCGGATAATTCCATAAGAACCTACCTCTATCCTGTATTTTTGAATTTAATTTCTATTTCTAAGGGAAATATTCACAATAATGATGACTTCACTATCAGAAAGAGTTGGCTCAAAGCTTCTTTCCCGCAACTTGTGATTTCGATACAGGATTTTCATATTAATCATAGAAAGTAAAGGTATTTGTGATTTGGTTATGATTATTTTACGTTTATTGCCCGGTAAAACTAAAATATAATAATTGCATTTTTATATAAGCTTTATTATAATATGCGATAAACTCGTATGCGTCAATCGATGTAGCTGTCTCCTGTCAGGGCATAATAATTTTATTTCAAAGGATGAGATAACATTTTATGGTGGCGAGTTCAATTAAAGAAACAGGGGCTTGAGTATAAGAGAAAGTAATATAAGAAGAAGTAAGTTATATGTAAGTAGTGATAATTCGGCTCATAGAAAAATTACAAGCCGTTACCAGGGTAAAGCGTTTAAATATATTTTTTATTATTTCGAAGAGATAATAAGACCGGGGAAGGAGTATTTCGCATGAAATGTGTTGTTATTTACTATTCACAAACTTGTAATACCGAGAAAATTGCCAATGCGATACAGCAAGGCATAAAATCTGCTACCACGCACTGTGATCTGGTTAAAATTAAGGATGCTAATCCACACCGTTTATCTGAATATGACTTGATTGGTTTGGGTTCTCCGGTATATGGGCCTGAACCGGACAATATTAAACTATTTATCAACAATATGACCTCGGTCGGAGGAAAACACGTTTTTGTTTTTTGTACTCATGGCACCAATGAATTGCGCTATTTCCCCAGCGTAGTCCCGAAATTGGTACGCAAAGGTTTAATCGTGATAGGGATGCGGGATTGGTACGGTAATGTTTTTTTGCCTGAAATGCCCAAGCCATATCCTACTGATGGGCACCCTGACGAGATTGACTTAAAAGAGGCGGAGGATTTCGGTAGAGAAATGGTGGAAAATAGCCGGAAAATATACGCAGGGCAGACTGACCTTATCCCTTCAGAAACATTAAAAATGCCACCTTATCCGGAAAAAATCGAGGGAGTTGATTTAAAGAACAAGTATCAATTCCTGGTAAAATTCCATAAAGAATTGTGTAAATATCCTGAGTGTAGACTTTGCGTTGATAATTGCCCGATGGACGGTATTGATTTGTCCGTTAATCCTGCTGTCTTCGCAAAACCGTGTATAAATTGTACCTTTTGTAGTGAAATTTGTCCTACGGGAGCGGTTGATATTAGCGACTATCTGGCAGTCTGGGGTCCAATTGCTAAATCTCTCAAAGGAGGATTCATGGCTGAATTCTTATTGGAGCCTGAGAAAACGGGCCATTTTAGAAGGCTGGTACCAATAGACAAAGTTGGTTATGATACTCCTCTGTATAAAGTTCACAATAAGCACCCGCAGTGGGTTATTGGGAAAGGCTTACAATAAGATATCCAATCGGTTCAGTTCGGTTATGGCCGATAAAGCCGATATTTATGAGGGAATTACCTCCTCAAATTTACTTACATATTAGTAAATTTATTTGAACATATATTAACGATCAAAGGGCCCGCCATAGTTTTACCTTATTTATTAATAAAGTGTATTAATCACTTCATGGATTAATTTAACAACTCTATTCCCAGGGCTTTTCGGCTGCGGCATTTCTGCCGGAGATACGCCCGAAAGCCAGACACTCACCTATATTCCCCCCGCCCTGATAAAGGAAGCTATATATCGAGCCAAGCTCACCAGCGCTGTACAGCCGGCTGATAGGTTCTCCGTTGGGACGCAATATCTGGCCTTTCCCGTTACGTCTGGGCCCGCCAAGGGTGTTAATAAAAACGGGAAGTAGTTCCAGGGCATAGAACGGCGGGCCTTTCACCGGCGTCACCATTTTGGTCCTGTTGAAATCCAGGTCTTTTCCGTTAGTACAGAAGCTATTCCATTTACTAATGCTTTCTTCAAGGGCCTGCGGATTGACGTTTATCTGCCGCGATAGTTCTTCGAGAGTTTCGGCCTTCTTAATCCACCCCTTTTCCAGTTCAGCCAGGTTGGTATCACTCCAGGCATACACCCGGTGTATGGTATTCCAGTCTGCGATGTTATTACGGTCGCTGATGGGAATCGAGCTGAAAAGAGTTTGGTCAAATATCATGAACACGGGGCAGGGGACCTGGGACTGCAACCACTGTCTGCCGGCCTGTACTTTTCCGTGCGCGTCACGGTGTTTTTCGTCCACAAACCTCTCACCCGCGCTATTAACCAGTATCAAACCACCGGGAAATTCTCTGGCATAGTGCAGGGGTTGCACTTCGAAAGCCGAATCAATACCGGGCAGCTTTATTCCAAACCAGGGGCCCGAAATATTGGCCATATGCCACAGGTCAGCCCCCACTGCCATGGCCATGGTTATTCCATCGCCCGTATTATAGGGAGTGCCCAGGGGATAGCCGCATGGCAAATTTGTTAAAAATTCTCTTATCATCTCCTGGTTGTTCTCGAAGCCGCCGCAGGTCAGTACGACCGCTCTTTTAGCCTTGATATTCAAGGCCTGGCCTTCTGTCTCCGCTCTGACGCCAACTATTTGCTGTTGGTTGCTATTCTGAATCAGCTCTTTAACCGGAGTTGCATATGAAACTTCAATCCTTCTCTGGTCGACCGCCGACTTCAACAGTTGCCAGGTCCGTTCGTTTCCCGGCTTACCGCCGAAGCAGTACATGTGAATGCTGTCCGCCCCGGGAAATTCAGCATACTCACCACCCTCGTGCCCGGCGAATACTACCTCGGTCGGACTGCCACCCAGGCTTTTCATCCAGTCATAGTTCCGGCTCATTTCTTCTGCCCAGGCAAGGGATGTCTCCTGCGCAACAGTATAAGGTCCGCAAAGGGCGTTAAAGTAAGCGAGTCCCTTTTCCATCGAATTTGGGCTGAGCCACCCCTGTGCGGATACCCGGCTGTTACCTCCCTCCTGGCCCATGGGAGCTTTTTCCAGAATCAAGACTTTAGCTCCAGCATCATGCGCGGTAATAGCGGTAACTGCGCCGGCTGCGCCGTAACCTACAACAATCACATCGGCTTCTCTTTTCCAGTCTTTTGTCATTGATTTCTCCTTGTTATCGAGCATAGTTGAAACAGATTTATCATTACATTGATCGGTAGATCTCTGGCTTTTGAATCAGCTACAAAACAAATAACTTGATATAAGGATATGATGTCCGGTGTTATGCAGGACAATCTGACGAAGATATCAACTATCACGCCGATATTAAAATCGGTCGAAAAGTTTTCGCTTATATATATAAAGTTAAATTAAGCCCGGGCTTGCTGTCTGTGCAATGCCACCAGCGTCATTTTATCATGGAATTAGGCAAGAATAGCGCTACCTGAGGCCAGGCAATCAGGATCGCCAAGCACACTACCATAGCGAAGGTGAACGGAAGAATGCCTCTGAAAACCGTGTACAACGATGTATCTTTTACCATCCCTGCTACCACAAACGCATTCATCCCAATTGGAGGCGTAATAAGAGCCATTTCAATCATTATCACAAATACCACGCCGAACCATACAAAATTGTATCCCAGATCCCCCAGAACCGGGAGGAAAATCGGTAACGTAAGCACGGTCATGGCGAAGCTATCCATGACACATCCCAGGAGGGCGTAAATGACCAGTATAGCTACCAGAACGCCCAACCCGGGTAAAGCGAGCGTTTTGACAAGGTTCGCCAGAGATGCAGGAATTCCAGTCAATACTATAAAATAGTTAAAAATCATCGCTCCGATAAGAATGATGAGGACCATAGCGGTAATGGTAGTAGTCTCCATCAAAGACTCTACAACCTTTTTAAAGGTCAATTGCCTCATAACCAGGCCGATTACGAGAGCAATAACCACTCCGACACCAGCCGCTTCATTAGGAGTAAAAATGCCTCCCCAGATGCCACCCAGGACCATGACTGCCAGTATTACGATAGGTACTATGTCCTTTATTGAGATAAGCCGTTCACGCCAGGTGGATCTGGTGGCTGGAGGACCTAAAGAAGGCTTGATTTTACACTGTATATATATTGTGATCATATATAGACCCGCCATCAAAAATCCGGGAATGAAACTCGCCATATACAGTTTACCCACCGACTCTGAGGCGAAGATGGCGTACATGATCAAGACCACTGAGGGTGGAATCAGGATACCCAACGTGCCGCCGGCTGCAATACATCCCGTTGAAAGGCTGGGCTCATACTTAAACCTCTTCATCTCCGGATAAGCTACCGATGTCATCGCACCGGCTGTGGCCATACTGGAACCGCAGACTGCGGCAAACGCAGCACAGGCTCCGATAGTCGCCATGGCCAGGCCACCCGACATACCCCCCAGCCATTGGTGGGCCGCAGAGTAAGCACCCTTAATCAATCCAGTTCTTGCGGCGATCTCACCCATGAGGACGAAAAGAGGGATCACGGTTAAAGTGTAAGAAGCGACCGAATCGATAGGCGTGCTGCCTAAGTGAGCCAGAGCCCCGGTAAGTCCGCCCAGGAAGACATATCCACCGAATCCAACCAGGGCCATAGCAAAACCAATCGGCATCCCCGCCGCCATAATAGCAAAAAGGATTATGAAGCCAATGAGACCTACTACTATTGTATTCATGATTCAATATCCTTACGGGATTGTGCTTTTATGATGGAACGATAACAATTTACGAGACTTGAAATACAGACGAAAATACAACCCAGGGCTGCAACCAGGATAAATGGTCCATACGGTATTCGAAGCAGCATTGTAGCCCGGTTCAGTGGATTTATGGTTTCAACCCATCCAATTTTAGCTACATTCCAGGAAATAAGACCGAAAATTATCGCGCAGAGAGACCAGGTGACGGTCTCCACAATTGCCCGGGTGCGCTTCGGTAAATGAACAATTACAACATCTGCACTGGCTTGTTGCCCCATATAAGTACAATATCCAGCAGACAGAAAAACAATGAGCAACATCATAACCTCTTGAATCTCGTTATCACCCCTCAAAGGATGTGAGAACAAGGCTCGGCCAGTAACATCAACCGTAGTCATTAATGCCATCAGGATAAGGAGACCCGCAGCTGGCCATCTTATTTTGTCAAGGATTGTTCTTAATATGCGTTCAATTTTATGGGCCGTCTCCATCAGCGGGCCTCCATAACCATAGTCTTCGCAATAAACTAACTGTATCTCTTGGCAAGCTTACGCATAAGGTCAATCATTTGTTGAGCGGGCAAACCAGCAGCCTGCTGCTTGGCTATCCAGCTAGATATCACAGGATCGGCCAACTGCAGCCACCGCGCGGCTTCGGCGGGATCCAGCTTGTATGGCTTCACCCCGTTTTGCTGCAGAGTTGCGAGGTTTTTATCCTCTGAATCCTGGGTAAACATCAGGGCTTTGAACCGCCATTGTGGAATAGTCTCTGCGAAAATGAGCTTGATATCCGTCGGCAGTTTATTCCATGCGCTCTGGCTCATGCACATGCAGGGAGAGCCGTAAACAACGGTGGGGTTGGTAATTAAATATTTCGTAGTCTCATACCATTTTTGAGATACGTTGAGTTCCGTTGCCGTAACCAGACCATCGACGATGCCGCGTTCCAGAGACTGGTATACGTCTCCCATAGGCATTGTCACCGGAGTCAGTCCGAAGGACTCGAAGGCTGCTGAGTGACTCGGGTCGGTTACTCTTATCTTCATTCCTTTGAAATCTTCAGCCTTCAGGACCTGCTTTTTCAGGAAGAAATACTGGGCATTTTGCACAGACCAGCCTAAAAACTTCAAACCATCAAATCCCTGATTGAAACCGCTGGCGATAAGTTCTTCGCGGATAAACGTGGCGGCCGCAAAGTTGGGGATTCCGAGACCGAGGTTGGGTAGTTCCGCGCCCATTACCAGTTGAAATCGGTCGGGAAAGTAAGGAGGAACAACCCAGGCTATATCGGAAATTCCATTTTGCAGCATCTCCAGGGTGGCGGTGCCTTTGCCTAGCTGTTCGGAGTCATACATCTTTACCTGGATTCTACCGTTGGAATTTTTGGACAGGAGGTCGATGAACATATTACCTATGATAGTTGGGCCTCCAGAAGGTGCAAAATGATTGGAAAACTTAAGATTGACAACCTGGGATGTTGGGGTTGATGCCTGAGCCACTGTCGTAGCCTGGGTCGTAGCCGCAGGTACGGATGATTGGGTTGCCTGTTTGCAACCGAACATCAAAGATATCAGAATGATTGCCAGAATAACATAGAGGCCTAATAACAGCAGTTTTTTACGATTAGCTTTCATATCTCCTCCCTAAAAAATTATGCTTAAACCAATTTGCT
>DEUU01000056.1 GCA_002362735.1 Dehalococcoidia bacterium UBA3254 | reverse complement strand
CATCGAACTTCTTAAGGATTACCGAGGTGGCACCCATAGCATAAACCGATAACATATGGGCTGCCGATCCGCCGACATGGAAGAAGGGCATAACGCACAGAGCAATATCCCTGTCACTCAACTCAAGCTGCGGGCACCACCCAGCCAGCAGCATCTCGGCAGCCAAGCTTTTATGAGTATGTACCGCCCCCTTGGGTCTCCCGGTGGTACCGCTGCTATAGTAAATGGCAGCCATATCACTTTCGTTTACTTCATCCTCTGGTTCGTAAGGGGGAAAACCGGCGATAAGTTTCTCGTAGTTTTTCATTCCCGATATTTCCGCATCCAGACAGATAAACCTCTTAACGGCATTTATCTTTGGTTTGATAGAATTGATTATTTCGACAAACTCTTTCTCTACGATCAGAGTAGTAATTTCCGAGTTATTTATCAGGTACTCCAATTCGCTGCCCACTGTCCTGTAATTTAGCGGTACGACAACTATTCCTGCCTTGGCAAGGGCAAAGACTTCAAAATATTGTGAGCAGTTATAAGCCAGTATCCCGACATGGTCGCTTTTTTTGACGCCCATGCTCTTCAGAGCGGCAATCAGACTGTTGACGCGGTCGTCGGTCTGTTTGAAAGTATATTGCCTGTCCTGGAAGATGAAGGCCAGTTTGCCCGGATGCAGCTTTATGTTTTTCTCTATAATGTCTTTTATTGTCATTCTTATTTCCTGGGTTTAATGAATCTGCCTTCAAGTTTAGATTGTTAATAAACGGCATAGTTCGGGACGATGTCCTGATACTTCTTTACTAGTTTGTTCCAGTTTTTAGGTAACTCTACCTTTTTAGTAACCGGACCACCATGGTCGCCGCCTCCGAGGTAAGCGGCTATATCAAATGATAAAAAGTCATTGGCACCGGCAACGATGGCTATCATATGCTCATCACTTAAAAAGCGCCGCATCGTAGACTTGCTAGACACCACCGGCAGTACCAGTTCCTTGGGGATATGATGGGCATTTATCAGCCAGTCAAGGTAAGACTTTTCTACCGGTTTGCGAGCATATTCCTGAATATAAGACAGGAATTGTTTCTTACTAAAACCGGCATCTGCCAGATCTTTAGCCACTGAGGGGACAAGAATAA
Organism: Dehalococcoidia bacterium UBA3254; assembly: GCA_002362735.1. Next base: position 1,780 of record DEUU01000056.1, on the reverse strand, counting down.
GTGCACAGCCTGGATCAAACCCAAAAGCCGGAATAGAGTCCGTTAAGGTGTTTAATATTTTCTCAGCCCCACGGACCTGCCAGAACGAACGCATATTAGGCCAGAAAGAGGTAATAGCACTGTCCTCTTTCTCGAAACCGAATTGTACATGGAGAGGCTCCCATGGGCTCAATTCTTCATTTTCCGCAAAGCACACACCGAATTTACCTTCATGTCCAATCGCCGCTCCTTCTTCCATACCGGGACGGACGCCGCTAATATTCATTAATATGAGACCGAGGGCATGCCCAATGGTTGTATTAGCACGGTAATAAGGGCTCATGAGTGCTTTACCACTATTAATGTGGAGGTCTTTACGGATAGGTCCGTTTACAATCCACAACGCTTCCCAGCAGCCCATGCTGCAGGTATAACCTTCCAGTTTCATTTTAGAATTATCGTTCATAGCCTGTACGCCAGCTATTAATAGCGGCATATAAGTGGGAAGACACCCGGCCATAACTGCGTTAATAGCTATCTTCTCTACGGTCGCTTTGCCTATCATAGGTGGTAAACTGGCCACGACATGATCAGCCGGTAAGTCAGTGCCTGTCAGCATTTCGGCGACTGCTTCTTCAGTAGGCGGCATTATGGGCATGCCGTAGCACCAACCGTTCCGGTAGAAAAACCGGTTTACGTCCTCTAAATTACCCTTGAAAACAATCTTCGAAGATTTACCCGAGGCACGGGGAGGTGACTTCTCTTTTTCCGTTAAAGGGTTAATTAACGAGGCGATAATATTATCCAGCGAAATCTCGATACCGGGTCGAAATAGATCCTGTAACGTATCTGAAGCACCAAAGTCCACGTGAGGTAATTCCACCACTAATGTCCGCAATTCAGGAAAACCTTTGGCTGATACACCTGAACGGGCCATGCTCTTGCCCACACTGTTGGCTAGAATGACTGCGGGCTTACCGAGTTTTTCAATATAGGCGGTATTGTAGGCGATGTACAGGGTGGGAGAGGGGATATTACCGTAAACACTGATGACTGTATCCACTCCTTTTACCCACTTCTCAAAAGAAGCCTTATAATTGGTATCATTGACGATTTCACTGGTCTCAACCGGGTATTGATAATAGCTGAATTTTAGTGTGGGGAATTTTCCCAATAGTTGCCTCTCGATTTCCCTCAGTATCCCTCTGTGAGAATCAAAGAAGTAATAGAACATGCCTATAGTCTTGTTATTTAGATCTATTACTCTCGGCGACAGGCCTCTTACCTCGTTGTCTTTATCTGCCCATGGGCTTAAAACTGAATACTCCATTTCTGGTTATCTCCTTATATTTTAATTATTAACCTTTTATTATGCATACAATATCACATTAAATAACGACAAATAGGGGCTTTATTGAGATGAGCGATAATTTTATACATGAGCTATTTTCATGCCCCTTTGCAGGCCTCGTAAATAAGTAATCGCACCCATGTGCTGGGCCATATGCCCTACTATAAATGAGAACACTTTGCCCACAGGAACTTCGCCGGGGCCTTCCGGAACTTTTCGATCAATTTCTTCAGCCGAAAGGGAATTCAAACAATCTATACTGCTGGTGCGCACGGCATCGAAATATTCAATAATCTCTTTGACATCAGGCACAGTGAAAGAATTCACCTGTTCTACCGTGTATAAATCGGGTGAATCGTTTTCTGGCAGATCAAGCTTTTTATACCACTTTTCCGTATACCAGTTTTCACGCTTTCCCTGAATCTTAACCTGGCAAAATGAATCTTCAAA
>DEUU01000118.1:3198-12177 GCA_002362735.1 Dehalococcoidia bacterium UBA3254 | reverse complement strand
ATATTACGGCCAAAGCTGCCTTGAGAGGTATGATTGCTCCCGCTTTACTGCCGGTATTAGCTCCGATCATTATCGGTGTTATTTTCCGCTATATTCCGGCTGCCGCCGGATATGACGCTGCCATGGTAGTAGCCGCCGTTTTGATGGTGGGTACCATCGGCGGTATTATGATGGCTTCCTTCATGAACAACGGTGGCGGCGCCTGGGATAATGCCAAGAAATTTATCGAAGATAATCAGCTTAAAGATGAAAACGGCAAAGTGATTGGCAAAGGGTCTTTTGCTCACGCTGCCGCAGTGGTTGGTGATACCGTAGGTGATCCATTCAAAGATACCGCCGGCCCATCCGTCCACGTACTGGTTAAACTTCTAGCCACCATCACCCTGGTTATGGCCCCGTTATTCATTAACATCGTGGGATAATCCAAATAAAAATAGTTTAAAAAGAAACGTCCTCAATGTGTATTGAGGACGTTTCTTTTTGTTGACCCAAGATCTATTATTTACGTTCTGATTTTCCGGGTTTGATTATCATGACTGGCACGTCCGACTCCTTAATAACAAACTGGGCTACCCTCCCCAGGAGATTACCTTTTAATCCGCCACTACCATGAGTTGTGAGAGCGATCAAGGATGCGTTTTGATTCCTGGCATATTCCAATATTACAGGACCAGGGTCTCCGGAAAGAATCACTTTTCTGATCTTAATTCCTTTCTGGTGGAACTTTTGGGCTATGCCTTCGAGATGCCTCGTGGCTGCGAGTTGTTCTCTTTCGATTTCTTTTAGTTGAGATCCAGCTTCCGGTTCCAGGGTATCGGTTTTTCCGATATCAGTAGCTCTGGTCCGGACCGGTTTTGCATCTCTACCCACGGTGAAAGCATGGATGGACTCAGGCGGCGGTATGGTGATATCCGCAGAAATCACATGCAGCAGGTCAACCTCTGCCCCGGACTCAGGACAAGCCTCAAAAAGATAAGGGATAACCTCCTCAGCCAGCTTTGAGCCATCTAAACAGACCAGTGTTTTTCTAAGCATTTGTTATTCCTCTATTAAAAATTTTTTTGCTATATCATTCCTACTTCTCATTCTAAGCGATTCTTTAGTAAGATATGCTGAGAAATGGTATAATTACAAACTCGAGGTATGGTAAGTCAAAGGGAAGCGCATGGAAAAAGATATCATTTCTGCAGTCAGACAGGATTTAACCCGGCAAGCCGACGAAAAAACCAAAAATATCGCCTCCCATTTTTTTAAAGAAAAAGTCATCGTTTATGGGGTCAAGTCTTCTCTGGTAGATAATATTGCCAAAAAATTCATTCCGGATATCCAGAAATTGAGCAAGCAAGAGGTCTTCGATCTTTGCGAGGATCTTTTTAAATCAGACTATATGGAAGAAGCCTTCATCGCTGCTGATTGGGCTTATCTGGTGCGGGAAAAATATGAAACCAGCGATTTTACGATATTTGAACTCTGGCTCAACAGATATATTAATAACTGGGCTAAATGCGATACGTTATGTAATCACACTATCGGTTCTTTTGTAGAAAAATTCCCCCAATTTATCCTGAATTTGAAAGGATGGACCAGATCAGAAAACCGATGGATGCGCCGGGCAGCGGCAGTAACTCTCATCATTCCGGCTAAAAAAGGAAAATTTCTGGAGGATATTCTCGAAATTTCTGATAACCTGTTAACAGACCCGGATGACCTGGTCCAAAAGGGTTACGGCTGGCTCCTAAAAGACGCCAGCATCAAACATCAGGCAGAGGTCCTGGCATATGTCATGTTAAAGAAACAGACCATGCCGCGAACAGCCCTAAGATATGCTATCGAAAGGATGCCGGCAGATTTAAAACGTCAGGAGATGGCTCGTTAAGGAAATATACCCGGAGCTGCCAGACCCGTAGTTTCAGGAATTCCCAGCATGACGTTCATATTCTGGACTCCCTGACCGGCCGCTCCCTTTCCCAGATTATCAATACAGGAGATAACGATGACTTTTCCTGTACGAGGGTCAACCGCAGGATAAATATAGCAGTAGTTGCTGCCCAATACATGCTTGGTATGGGGTGGCACATCCAATATTTTCACAAAGGGTTCGTCTGCATAGAAATCCCGGAACAGTTTTGTGACAGCTTCCTTCGGTTTATTACCCGGCAGCTTACCAGGAATTAAATTAGCATAGCAAGCACTTAAAATTCCTCGGTTCATGGGTATTAGATGAGGCAAAAAGGTAATTCTGGGCGTCACGCCGCGATAAACCAGTCCGACTTCCTGTACCATCTCCGGCATCAATCGGTGTCCCTCTAACCCATAAGCGCAGACATCCTCATCCACCTCGCAAAAATGGCTCTGCAACTTGAGAGTTCTCCCCGCGCCTGAAACGCCGGATTTACTATCGACGATTATGTCCGGCTCGATAATTCCAGCTTTGGCCAGAGGCATTAACGCCAGAATAGCCCCGGTAGAATAACATCCAGGATTGGCTACCAATTGTGAATCTTTAATCTCTCGGCGGTGAATTTCCGGAATACCGTAGACAGCTTTATTCAGCAGATGCGGAGCTGGGTGAGCATGCCCGTACCAGATTTGATATTCACCGGAGTCCTTCAAACGAAAATCACCACTCATGTCGATGACCTTAATCCCACAATCCAGAAGCGGAATTACTTCAGCCGCACTTTCACCGTGGGGCATCGCCGAAAACGCCAGGTCCACCTGCCCGAGTTTTGGTTCAATCATCAAATCAAGGCTGGCCAGATGAGGGAAGGCACGGCCCAGCTTCTGCCCGGCGGCGCTGCGGCCGGTTACCGATACCAGTTCTACTTCCGGATGCTGGCACAACAAACGGGCTAGCTCGATGCCGACATAACCCGTAACATTAACAATTCCGACTCTAGTTTTACCCATTAAACGGTCTCCTTAACAAGAATATCTTTATTTTAACACAGACACTTATTGTACAACTAAAACAATTGTGAGAGTATACAGGCACTAATAACCTGGTCTTTTTAATTTGTTATTTCCAGTTCGATCCGGAATCTGATGACTTATCTTAAGAACGCCGACCAGATACCCGTTTTCAGGGGTGATTAACCTGGAAGCTTCGTGAATGAAAAAGCCTTGTGTAAGAGCCTGCCAAATTTTTGTTGGACACGGATAGGTAAAACGCAGTATAATATATTATTGAATCTTGAGGAGAGAATACCGCCATGCGGATATTTATTCCCAAGTTAATAGCGATTAATTAAAGCACTGTGCTTGGATGAGCGCAGTGCTTTTTAGTTTAGTTATGTTGAGGAGGTAGACCATGCAGTCCAGCTTGATTGGGAAGATTGAGAAAGCGAAGCGTTATGCGCAGGAGACCGACCGAATTACCTTCTCCGAGTTCAGTGTGAAGTTTAGAGGGGAGCACGACACCTATACTACCAGCCTTAAAGATGGCAAATGGCATTGCACTTGCTCCTTTTTCTCCACGTGGAGAGTTTGCAGTCATACCATGGCAATGGAAAAAGTCCTTGGCAATATGCTACCCAAGGAAGTCCTGAGCAATCCTTACCTCACATCCGGGACATAAACCAAATTAAAATTCATCCTTCAATCTCAGCTTTCAGCAATTCAAATTCTCAAGCTGATAGCTGAGGATTGATTGTTCTCATTCAGTCTCCAAATATTCAATGGCTTCACCCACTACAAACAAGGAACCTGTGATACATATCAAATCTTCTTCACCCGCCTGCTGCAAAGCTACTTTTAAAGCCTCCGGAATATTTCCCGCCACCTGAATATCCGATTTATACCTGTTAAATTCAGCCGTCAGCTTTTCCGGCGGAGCAGATCGTGGATTATTTGCGCGTGTCACAATGATTTTATCAAATACCCGTCCCAGTTCATGGACGATTCCCGGAATATCTTTATCATTCGAAACCCCGATAACCAGGATAGATTTATCCGGTTTGAAAGTTTGCAAAAGGGCGTCTTTCAAACTGCGGGCCGCCCCCGGATTATGGCCCCCGTCAACCACGACATATGGTTTACGCCGGATAATTTGCAGGCGTCCGGGGAAGGCAACCCGTGAAAGGCCATTAATAATATTTTCGCGGGAAATCCGGTATCCTCTCTCGATTAAAACTTCAATTGCCGCAACAGCCGCTGCAGTATTGTCTAATTGGTATTGTCCCAGGAGCGGCATTGATATTTTATAATCATTTAGTCTACCCTGGACTTCAATTTCCTGCCGATCAAAATTATAGCTAAGACATTTACGCATTACGTCCTGCCCGATTCTGATGAGCTTAACCCCTTTTTCAAAGCAAGTCTCTTGGATGATCCGGTTCACTTCCTCCACCTGTGGATGAGTTACCACCACGCAGCCGGGCTTGATGATTCCGCACTTCTCAAAAGCGATTTTAGTCAGTGTATCCCCCAGTACCTCGGTATGGTCCAGGCTGATGGAAGTAAGAAGGCAGACCTCGGGAAGAATCACGTTCGTGGCGTCAAACCGTCCCCCCATCCCAACCTCCATGACCTGGAAGAAGCATTCTTTTTCTGCAAAATATACAAAGCCCAGAACGGTCAAGATCTCAAAGACCGTCAAACGACCGTAAGTGGCTTCCTTGTTCACCACTTCAATTTCCGGCTGCAGACAGGTAGCAATGCGAGCCAGCTCGCCTTCCGAAATCATCTGTCCGTTAACCATAAAACGTTCTCGCACGGTCCGGAGATGAGGTGAGGTATATAAACCAGAGGTAAAGCCAGAGGAGGTCAATATTGATGCCAGCATCGCAGAGGTGCTACCTTTTCCATTGGTTCCGGTGATATGTAAAGATTTAGCCTTTAGATGAGGATCACCAATCCGCTCCAATATCCGGTATACCCGCCGCAGATCATAGTTAGCCTGGGCATGGGGTAGACGCGGCACCATTTCATAGTTCGTATGCCCGAAGATATAATCAACCGATTCCCGGTAGTCCATAAGTAATCCCATTCTAACACTTGACGCTGCGAAACCGCCACTGTATGATCACGGAAGAAGTAAGTGGTTTTAAGTTTTAGGTTACAAGTTCCAGGTTTCGGGGAAGGGAACGTGAACGTATAAAGTATCACGTATAACTTATTACATTCTGGGAAGATGATGGGACCTTATCACTTATTACTTAAAACTATCCCGGAGGCCTGTATGAATTTTAACGAAAAACTGCAAAAGGCCGCACAGAGAAACCAGAGTCTGGTCTGCATTGGCCTGGACCCGGATCCCGGACAGATGCCGGAGAAGATCGGAATTTACGACTTTAACAGGTCGATTATTGAGGCGACGTCCGATCTGGTCTGCGCTTACAAACCCAACCTTGCTTTTTATGAAGCCGCCGGAGAACCAGGGCTGGCTGATCTTAAACAGACTTTAAAATACATTCCCAGTGACATACCCATCATTGGCGATGCCAAACGGGGAGATATTGGAAATACTTCTAAAGCTTATGCAATTTCACTGTTTGATATTTTCGGTTTTGATGCGGCAACGGTAAACCCCTATTTGGGTTTTGACTCCATCGAACCTTTTATACAGTATAAAGATAAAGGGGTCTTCATCCTTTGCCGGACCTCAAATGCAGGAGCCGCCGATTTCCAATCTTTAAAATGTTCTACCGATCAGGGTGTTCGTCCGCTCTACGAAGTTGTAGCCGCCAAAGCCCGGCAATGGAATACCTCAGGAAATATCGGGCTGGTAGTAGGCGCTACATATTCGGAAGAATTGAAGGTCATTCGTCAACAACATCCGGAAATGCCGTTTCTAATTCCGGGAATCGGTGCCCAGGGTGGAGATTTAGCACTGACGATTAAGTGCGGAGTCAGTCCTGAAGGTGATAAAGCCATCATCAACTCGTCCCGCCAGATTATCTATGCTTCAAAAGGGAAGGATTTTGCCGATGCCGCACGCAAAGCGACATTGACTTTGAGGAATGAAATCAATCGGTTCCGGACTGCAAATTAATGGTACTGGAACTCAGAATAGGCGATGTAGTCCGTTTGAAAAAGCTTCATCCCTGCGGGAACGATCAATGGCTGGTTTTACGGTTGGGAGCGGATATCGGCATCAAATGTCTGAAATGCCAGCATTACCTGTTGATAGAAAGGCCGGTTTTAGAACGACGGATTAAAGGTTTCCTCTCCCGGGGAGAAAAGATCGAGGATTCTTCGGATAAACGTGAAGGTGTTTCTTAAACGCCCCGCTCCCTGTTGGATTCTGCAAGTATCCGGGCAATGCCGGTTAAAACTTCAGATTTGATATGGGGTTCGCGAATTACCACGGCCAGCTGCAAAGCTAGAGACAACTCCCCGGAAGACACCAGGTCCAGAGCCACTTCTCCCAGTCCTGAGGTTTTCGTGCGGGTCTGGGTTATGAAATGCACCATTCCGGAAATAATTTCTGCCGCCTGTTCTTTGAGATTTTTCTCAACCAGAAGTACAGCCAGTTCTCCCAAAAGGTTCAGGCGAGACTTCGGGTCCTCGATTTCAGGAATCAAATCTTTGGCTTTTCTAATGATCTCCAGGCTTTTCTCGGTTTGCTCCGTTTCCAGATAAAGCCAGGATACTTCCAGATCACGTGAAACCCGATCAATAAGGTCTTCAATTCCCTCAATTGTGATTTCAGCCTGGATTAACAAATCAGTCGCCAAAGGTCCTTCATCCAACTGCGCAAATATACTCGAGATAGAGATTAAATCCCCGGACTTTGAATAACTATTTTCATCCTTTTTGACTATCACCAGAGCATCGTTTAATATCCCTCTGGCTTCAGCTTTATACCCTGAGGTCATTAGCACATCTGCTATCTTTAACAGAAAGAACGGACGATTTCCCTCTTCCATCAATCCAGCTAAGGTCCGCGCTTCTTTCAGCAGCCGAACAGCATCCTCCTTCGATCCTGATTCAGAGTAAATCTCAGCGGCATCAATCAACCTTTCGGTTTTGAACCAGTTATCGTTGAGGTCTCGGATTCCGGGCAAAATTTCCTCAAGTATTTTAAGTGACTGATCTGAATTTCCGATGGTGAGATATAACCTGGCAATGCTAATCAGCTCGCAGGCAATATCAACTTCAGAATCGGAACCGGTGACCAGAGCGTGAAGCTCAGATAAGATTTGTCCGGATCCATCCTTCAGTTTCGCTTCTGTGTATTCGCCGGCCAGGTTGGATAAAGAAATAACCTGCTGAGATATCGTTTCCGTGGCTCGAGCGAGCAGATATGCCCGGGTAAAGAGTTCCTTAGCTTTCACATTATCGCCTGAGTCCAGAAAAACTCTCCCCGCCCAGACAAGCTGTCTGGACTTTTCCTCCGGCTGCTTGATTAACTCAGCTGTATTGAGAGCATCAGACAGTATTTCCAGGCATCTGGACTTCGCTCCGATCTGCAAGTAAATATCCGCAATTTCCACCAGATTCTGGCATCTCGTAGCCGCTCTATCGATCAGGCTGACTGCCAGTAGCGCCTGTTCCAGCAGATCTTCAACTTTATTCGACAACACTGTCTCCCTTATGTAAAGAATTCGTTGGCAAGAAACGCTCTGGAAAGGCCCGAAACGCAGATTGATAGTGAACTAGTCCTGACCCCACCTCGACCTCTTCAGAGGGCGGAGAGATTTTTTAGATATTCCAGGATTAGAGGCTTTGTCTCCCCGATAATCCGGGGCGGTGATGTTGATCACCATGCTGATTCTCGGGTCAATCAGACGGGAGCTGATGCGAGGCTCAATTTCGTCCAGCGAGCTAATGGTCGTAATGACTGTCGCCAGCCGTGCATTGTAACGGTAGTTAATAACCTGATAGAGTTTTTCCTGCGCCCAGGGAGTAGCAGACTGCTCACCAAAATCATCCAGGACCAGTAAAGGGGCACTCTTGACGGCTTCAAAAAGCTGGTCGTAAGAGATTTTGCTCTCTGGATTAAAAGCCTTTCTCAAATGATCCAAAAACTCCGGCACTACCATGAAAATAGCCGGTTTTTTAGCTTCGTAACGGTAATTCACGATGGCCGCTGCAAGATGGGTCTTACCGCAGCCGTTCACACCCTGAAAGACCAGCCAGCCATCCGGAGACTCGGCATATTGCAAAGCTACCTGATAGGCAGATTCAAGATTTTGCCGCTGTTCCGGCGGCAAATTGAGACGGCGGGAATCGAAATTCTTGAAAGTCATAACTTTCTGGAGCTCAAATCCCTTACTCCAGCTGTATTCTTGTAAAGCGGAGGCTTTCTCTTCGATAATAAAGATCTGGCTTAGCCTTGGATTTGAAAGCCGCGTCTGCATCCTTTCGTCCAGGTCTTCGATAAGGATACTGGTGGTAATGACCGTTGGCAATTCGTGGATATAACGGTGGTTCAAGAGTTGGTCCAGCTTTTCTTTAGCCCAGGGAGTACTGTTCTGCACCCCCAGGTCGTCCAAAATCAGGAGAGGGGAGTTGCAAACTTTTTCAAAAAGCTCATCATAGGGCATTTCACTACCTGGAGCAAATGCAGATCTCAAATGGTCCAGAAATTCGGGAACAGTCTGGAAAAGGGCAGGTTGGCCCTGCTTGATACGCAGGTTGGCAATAGCGGCGGCCAGATGAGTCTTGCCGCTTCCGCTGGGACCGATTAAAATAAACCAGCCCTTTGGTTCCTGCGCAAAAATCCTGGCGGCTTCAAAGGCTTTCTTGAATAGTTCCTGCCGGCCGGCGTCTCCACTCAACCCGTTCCGGGTAATACTCTCAAAATCATAGTAAGCCAGAGATCCCAGGTTACTATACTTTTGAAGCCGGCTCTCCTGGTCTTTCTCGGCCGCGGCTTTAACGCAACGACATGGAACTACCCGGCTGAAATCGGGCCTTCCCGAAGCCAAGCGAGGATGGATGAAACCGGCGCCCTTGCAAACGGGGCAATTCCTGTCCGCCCGCGGCTCGGGATATTTTTCATCGCTGGACCATGTGTCCGTATTTTCCCCGGAT
>DEUU01000118.1:0-2863 GCA_002362735.1 Dehalococcoidia bacterium UBA3254 | reverse complement strand
GCCAGAATCCAGGCGATATATTTCCAATTGCGCTTGTTCGATTCTACGGCTTCTTTAATAGCGTCTTTTATCCAGCTTTCCGGATATTGTTTGCCAGCTTCTTTCAACTCATCGGCGATCAGCGGCGTGAGCATGCCGATGTTCTGCTCATAGAGGCTGAAAATATCGGACGGTTCCGGTAAAACGGCCGGCACAGATTTCTCAGGTTTTAATTCGGGAAGTGAGATCTCACCTTTCCTGATTCTCTCCAGATTAAGCTTATTGGTCTGATTATTTAAGAAATAAATTTCTTCCGCTTCCCCGTTCCGGGTCACGGGAAAATGTATGATGGCTTCCTTCTTCTTTAACGATTGCAGGGCGCCGGTAATTTTTTCGTGAGACAATTCAGAGCCTCCGGTCTGGCCGGCCAGTGCCAGCAGTTCGTTAATAGTGAAAAATTTCAAACTTCCCTTTTTTGCATACAGCAATTCAAAGATATAGAAAAGCACCTTCAGCTCGACGATATCTGTAATCTGGGGGAACAGCGAGCTGAAAACAATATTCGGCACCGGTGTAAATTGCATTCTGGCTGGAAACCCTTTGAACTGAATCATAACATGCTCGGCCCGGGGCCTGAGGGAGCGGTAGGATCAACGGCCATATTTTCAAATTTTGCCAGGGTATGTTGGAAACGCAGCTTTATTTCACCTGTCGGACCGTTACGGTGTTTGGCAATAATTAAATCGGCAAGACCAGCCGGGTATTCTTCACTGGGATGCTCTTTAGCCCAGGCCTCTTCATCGTAGTAATATTCGTCACGATAAATGAACAGGACCACATCCGCATCTTGCTCGATGCTGCCGCTATCCCTCAGGTCTGAAAGCTGAGGTTTATGGGAAGCGCGCCACTCCGAGGCGCGGCTTAATTGAGAGACCACAATCACCGGCACATTCATTTCCCGCGCCAGTACTTTGAGTGAGCGGGTAATATAGCTGATTTCCTGAACCCGGTTATCAATCCGCATATCTCCCTGAATAAGCCCCAGATGATCGATGATAATCATATTAATATTATGCTCGAAATGAAGCCTTTTGGCTTTACTTCTCATTTCGATGACGCGTATTTGCGGTGAATCGTCGATATAAATCGGCGCCTCTGAAAGAATACCGATAGCATCCAGAATCCTTTTTTCTTCTTCATGAGTCTCGTTGTTAAGACGAATTTTGCGTGAGTTAACCAGGGCTTCACCGGATACCAACCGTTCTACCAGGGATTCTCGCGACATTTCCAGGCTGAACAAAGCCACGCAGGCATTGTGTTCGACAGCCGCATTACGAGCAATATTGAGCGCCAGGCTGGTCTTCCCCATGCTTGGGCGTCCGGCTACAATTATTAAATCCGACCTCTGGAATCCTCCCAGAAAATCATCCAGACCGATAAAACCGGAAGGCACGTGAGGCATTTCGCTGGGTTTAAGCTCACCGTCCCCAGGCGGCGGTTCAGCTTCAAAATACTTGTCCAGTATCTGGCGTATATGGACGAAATCTCGAGGGCTTTTACCATGACGCAAAGCGTAGAGGATATCTTCCGATTTATCCAGACCGGCATCAATATCCGGATTTGCCTGATATCCGATGCTGGAAATCTGGTCCGCCGCCGAAATCAATTTACGCATCATTGAAAGGCGATAGATGATTTTGGCATAATACTCAACATCCAGAGATGTCGGGCAAACAGAAATCAAATGACTCAGGAAAGCGGCTCCCCCGCAGTTTTCCAATTTTTCCTGGCGCGCCAGTTCCTGGGCAACTGTGATCTGGTTAATTGCCTCACTTCGCTGATAAAGCCCTAAACAGGCTTCATAAATCCAGCGGTTGCGCTCACTATAGTAGTCTTGAGGAGCGATTAACGATTCAATTTTATTAATCGCACTGCCGTCTATCAACAGAGAACCCAGAGCAGCCTCTTCAGCATCTATGTCATGAGGTGGCAGCTTTTCTACCATAAATACCTCGCCTCGGCGGGTTATCAAAGCTCAAAAATAAAAAAATATACCAGTCCTATAATACCGACGGGTAAGCTGTAGGTCGACTCTTATTCTTCTTTTTTCTCAGGTTCCTTGGCGGCTTCCTTAACAGTCTCTTTCTCGGGTTCTTCTTCTCTCTTAATGATGTTTACTTTGATTTTTGGTTCGATATCTTTGGCGAGTTTGATGGCGATGTCAAAGCTTCCTAGCTGTTTGATTGGTTCAGCCATGTCGATTTTCCTTTTATCAACAGTCTGACCGGTAACAGTCTGCAGCTCGGTCGAAACATTAGCAGCGGTAATGGAACCATGCATCCGGTCCTTGGTACCGACCTTAACTTTAAAGGTAATTTCTTTACCGTCTATTTCAGCCGCCAGTTTTTTCATCTGTTCAGTTTCAGCTCTGGCTTCAATTTGAGCCTTTACGGACGCTGCGGCGCCCGGTTTACTGACAATGGCCAATTTTTTCGGCAGCAAATAATTCCGGCCGTAGCCGTCCGCGACTTCCTTGATATCGCCGGCCTTGGCGACATTCTGGACATCCTCTAGAAAAACGACTTTCATTAAAAACCCCCCTACAAGATAAATTTAAAATCACAAATCACAAACAAGAAACACATGCGAAAGATCGAAAAATGAGACGTTANNGCGGTAATGGAACCATGCATCCGGTCCCTGGTACCAACCTTAACTTTAAAGGTGATTTCTTTACCATCTATTTCAGCGGCCAGTTTTTTCATTTGTTCAGTTTCAGCTCTCGCTTCAATTTGAGCTTTTACGGCCGCTAACGCGCCCGGCTTACTCACCACAGCCAATTTCTTCGGCAGCCAGTCAGTTCGACCAGTACCCTCCGAGGAGT
>DEUU01000087.1:13625-23819 GCA_002362735.1 Dehalococcoidia bacterium UBA3254 | reverse complement strand
AAGGGATATGAACAAAGATATACGATACAGAGTATTCCATCAGGTAGCCAATTTACCTGCTTTGAGGACATAAAGATGCCTTTTGGCGTCATTGGCAGAGCGGCAGGACTGCTCCGCAGATTTGTTTCTGAAGGCCGTTTAGTAAGGATGCTGGGTAAGCTAAGAGTAATAGCAGAAGCCTGAGAATCTACTGAAGTCGTTAGGGTTGGCTCAAGTTAGAACCTTATATCTGGAATTGAAGCGTCCCAGGGAAATCCGTTACAGATTATTATTTATTTCTTGACTTCCTGGCTTCCTGGTCTTCGGCAATTTTATTCTCTCTCGCCTGGTAAGCTTCTTTGCGGGCTTTTTCTTTAGCCATCTCCTGAATCTCTTCATCAGCCCGACCACTGGCCCGCTGGTCTTCCTTGATCTTCTGCGCCTTTTCTATTTCCTGCTCTCGGGCTAAATAGGCCCGGGTTCTGGCTTGCTCTTTAGCTAGAATTCTGGCTTCCTCATCTTTCATCTTCTTTATTCGTAATGTCTCTTTATTCGATTTTTCTTCCTGATTGTTCATTCTTTTCTCCGCTATATTCATGTAGTCGTTTATTGTTTATGGAATTAATCCAAAAGTTAAGAAATAGTTAATGGGCTATGGATTGGAAATACCGTCAATCTACCATGACTGAACATTAAGCTTATTGAATTGGCTGGTTATTGTTTCCCCTCTCTGGTCTTCTCTTCGGCACTGAATTTACTCATTAGAAAATTATAATAATCATTAAAATGTTCTTTCAGCAAATCTTCAAAGGACTTCATTGCTGGTTTCCGGGAGCTTTCTTCCTGCAGCATACGAGCTCGTTCAAAAGCCCATCGTCCGGCTACCTGGATAATACTGGATTTAACCTGGGCTGATAATGGCATCTGCTTCCTCCTATTGGTAAACTCAAGATCCAACGGCTTGTGTTACTTTACCAACATATCTATTTGAGCGAAGTCAAAACTCATCTCTCCTTAAGACAAAGCGATCACGGCAATCAAATCCATTAAACATAAGTATTATATAATTTCATATAAGCTTTGCGAAGCTTCTTATTAGTTTCGTTGACCATGAGCCAGACAGCATCAATTTCTTTCAATCCTGTTGAGTCCAGTAAGGCTTCTGGTTTAGCCGACTTATTAGGTACAAAACGTCTTAAGGTTTGATAATAGCGAGCATTCGCATGTTCATCGGCAATAATGGCTCTGACCACTTCTCTCTCAGCCATTTCCTGTGATCGTTTGTTCAATATTTGCCTCCAGATACTTTTGTAGCTGTTCCCGCTCTTCTGTTGGACACCTTGAGCTTTGGAAGGTAGGAGTAATGTCTATCGTGACCAGGGAGGGCTCATTTTGTTGAGTTATGGATGGCTTTCTCACTTTACACTTTTATTCATTGGTTTACAATATATATCTATCCGGGCTTTAATTCAACAAGGTTATAAATGGATGGCAGGCGAGAGGTAATTTCAATGGAGAAGGTCAAAAACGATTCTCTAATCAGTACAGGTTGTTGTCGAAATATTTGGACCCGTAAAGCACTTTCTCTTCATCCACGCCTCCCAGGTATTTTTATACTCATTCCACCTGGAAGAGGTGCTTTCAGTCACCTTCTCAGTGGCTATGTACTAGACTCACTTAATACACGCAAGGAATAGACTATTAACCTAAAATAGACCCATGTACGGTTGCACACACTTATCAACGCGAATCAGGTTCGCGCAATCAGGGTTATGGTGTCCAATTATTTACTTCTAACGACTGAAAAAACGACTGTTAAATACTCTGAATTATATTCCCAGTTTCTATTTGATTTTATAATTACCTAAGACGGTAGGGATGTTGGGGAAAATTGCACTTTCTCAATAGACTTGCGGAAATGAAATCCGATTGCCAGAAGGTTTAATGCTAATCCAAACTTACCGGGAGTCTTAAGCAAAGTCGGAATAAGCAGTCTCCAGTAATATACTCTTTCATTTTCCTTCAAACCAAAAAACCAGACAGTCTTAATTATCCCGATTAAATCCCCTCGTTTGATGCTTACCCGGCTCCTGGCATGTGATTCATACTCTTTGAAAAATGTTTTTATGCGTTCGTAATGCTGCCGGGGAGAATAAATACTATTCAATACATTTCGATAACCGTTAACCAAAACATCATAACGCATTCGGGGGATGAAGTTAGTCCTGCCGTCAAGGAAATCTCCTGAGTTAGACGGTAGCAATCGATTTTCTTCTTGTAAGCGCTGATACAATCTCGATCCGGGCAGGGCATATAATAGACCGATCATTGCAGAAACGATGCCGCTGCTCTGGATAAAGTTAATCTGGCTCTCAAAAATTGAAACCGGGTCGCTATCGAAGCCGATAATAAATCCTCCCTGGACCTGGAAACCGTGGCGTTGCAGCTTTTTAATTGAGGTTAATAAATCACGATTCATATTAGTGAGCTTATTACTCTCAGACAGACTTTCAGTATTGGGACTTTCAATTCCAATAAATACCGTATCAAACCCGGCATCCGTCATTAATCGCATCAGCTCTTCATCATCGGCCAAATTTATTGATGCCTGAGTAAAGAAGGTGAACGGACGCTTATTGGCTTCAGACCATTTAATTATCGATGGCAGGATAGAAGTCTTTAACTTTTGTTTGTTACCAATAAAATTGTCATCAACAAAGAAAACAGGACCTTCGTAACCGAGCTGATTTAGCGCATCCAGTTCGGCCTCTATTTGCTCTTTGGTTTTAGTACGCGGGTTCCGTCCGTTAAGTACGATAACTTCGCAAAAGTCACAATCAAAGGGGCATCCCCGGGAATATTGAATCCCTAACGTGGCATAGTCTTTGGTGTTGATGAGTGACCATAACGGTACCGGAGTTTGCGTTATTTCAGGTCTCTCGGAGGATGTATAAACATGCTGGACATGGTTTTTCCTTATATCAGATAGAAATAGTGGAAGCGTAATCTCACCTTCACCGAGGACGAGATGGTCTATGTCATCAAAACCAAGTTCCTTGTAAGCGCTGGTAAATAGCGGTCCCCCAGCCACTGTCTTTACCCCCAGCATCTTACATCTGTCGACTATTTCCCTCGCCGAATTCTGCTGAACTATCATCGCGCTGATAAAGACATAGTCAGCCCACAATAAATCTCCGTCAGATAGAATTGAAACGTTCAAATCCATTAGTTTTTTCTCCCAATTATTGGGGAGCATTGCCGCTATGGTTAGCAGCCCTAAGGGAGGAAAGAAGGCCTCCTTCCTGATGAACCTCAAAACGTAACTGAAGCTCCAGAAGGTATCCGGATACTGCGGATATACCAGAAGCACTTTCATCTTATTCTCTTAAAGTGACCCGTTAAAGTTTGCTGTTTAGTTTACCCCATCCTTATAAATATGAGCTGTCTATACGATAGCCTGCATCTGGGCTTTCTGCTGGCAAAGCTCCAGGCTGAATAAAGCGAATATTATATCTGATCTTTAACCCGGATTAACTTTTTCTCCCGAATTTTAACTGGCCTTATAATGATAGTTAATATCAAACCTGTTAAGCCCAATATCATACAGAGAGTGAAAGTGAGTTGATAGCTGTTAGTAATATCAAAAATCAGGCCGCCCAGATAAGGTCCCAGCGCTGCTCCCAGGGTATAGGCAAAACCTATCACTCCCAGAATTAAGCCATGTGATTTCATGCCGAAGAGCTCGGCTACGAGAGATGGCTGCAATGCGCCAAGTCCTCCGCAACCAAAAGCGATGACGATTACAAATAACCCCAGCAGCCATTCGTTATTGATTGGTAAAAGTAATAATCCTGCCGCCAGCAGCAGTATAAAACTAATATTATAACCCCGCTTAAAACCGATTTTATCAGCAAAAATTCCAATCACAATACTCCCGATCGTAAAAGCAATGTTAAAGGCCGCTAAAATATTAGCCGCCACCAGAGGAGAAATTCCCATATCGGTGACATGGGGTACCGTATGCACCATAACCGTCGTTAAAACAAAACCGAAACAGAACGCAGTCCCCACTCCAATCCAGAACTGTGGTGTACGCAGAGCTTCTTTTAATGTCATCCCTATGGTTCCAGAAGGTAAACTGGAAGTCCTCCTCTCATTTTCTCCATAAGGGACCTGCCTTACAGTTGAGGGATCACGTTTAAGGAACTGGGACGCGATAATAACGGCAGCCGTAATGACTATCCCGAGAACAAGAAATGTCTGGCGCCAGGTGATGCCATAAATCAGGCTGGTAATTATTGGCGGCGCTATAAATCCGCCTATGCCGCCACCTGACATAGCCAGGCCGTTCATCAGATTTCTTCTTTTAACGAACCATCTGGCTACGGTTGACATCTGCGGCGTGAAGAGTCCTCCCATTCCCAGGCCCACCAAAATAGCGTATATCAGATAGAGTTGCCAGGCTGAGTTGATAATCGACATCAAAAGCAAACCGGCGCCCAGCAGAATGCCGCATAGTGTGATTACAATTCGAGGGCCAACCCTGTCATTCAGTCCACCCATGATAACGCCTGATATCCCCTGCATTATGCTGGAAACAGCAAAGGCTCCTGAAATTAGAGCTCTGGACCAGCCAAAGTCGTCAGTTAATGGTTTAAAAAAAACGCCAAACGAACTGCGTTGAGAAAACATGAAGAATTGAATAATAAATAGAGTAAAAATGATGATATAGCCATAGAAAAACGTACTTCTGGCTTTTACCGGGTGGCTATTTTCTTGACTGGTCATATTAATCCAATTCTACTCTGTCTTTTTCAAATAAAATAGGGGTAACTGATGAAAATTAGCGGGTAAGCAGAGATAGCAAGTCTGATGTGATCTTCCAATAATAATGAGTACTCACCCACTCTCAGTCTCGGGTCATTTTACCTTTGTCATGTATTTTACGGTCTGGCAATAATGCCCACCCGGGCAGATTCGGTTTAATATCGAGCCTACTTTTAATTTATTACAAGTAATGAACTAGACATAATATTTCAAGGAACATGGCGTAATATTTATTACTTTTTTATTTCCCCTATCTTAGAATCTTAAAAAGACAAGGTTATCGAAATATTTAAAAAGAACAGGAAATAAGGCTATGATCTGCCCCAAATGTGGCCTGCTTGTGATTGAAATAAGAAATATAAATGGACATCCTATGTGCAAGGAATGTTGCAATAAAGAAGTCAGGCAAGGTTTAATTAGCCTCTGCACATTAGGCTTAATTGAGAGGGATGGACAAAGCTTCAGGTTTAATAGAAAATTATTTAAAAATGATTAGCCCGAACGAGTAAATTTTCGTTCATCCGTTTTGCCATCAAGCTCGATATTTATGTTGAATCCTTAACGACTACTTCCATATGTCCTTCGTCATTTTTCTTGAAAGCCAGGAGAAAATTGATTTATCATACTGGGATCATCTAATGTTCGATTTCAGGAAAGAAATAATCATCCCCAAAATTACCGGTAAAATGTTAGAAGGGAGAGTTAAGATCTGTAATCGTTATCTCCCTCTTCCTTAAATAAATGCCTGGAATCCTTTAAGAGCGGGCTGCCAGCCAGTCCTTAATGGCTTTCAAACCATCGGCGTCCAGTACTCTATCCGGGGCATTATAGGTTAGACCATCTGCGGCAGTAATGGCAGAGAGTGGCTTGGATTCGTTCTTCAAAACATGGTTGGCATTTTCCGGATATACAAAAGTCACATTCTTCATAGTCTTGGCGACTGTCTCCAGTGGTGCTCCATCAAGCTGCCAATCTACCTGTATATCTTTTTTCCCAATTACTACCAGTACCGGGGCAGTAACCTGACTCAGTAGTTTAGAACCATCGGTAAGAAAAAGCTCGCGGGTAAAGGGCAGGTTGAGCGGGTTATACAGGCTCTGGATCAGGTCATTAACACCTTTCGGAAGGATGGGGTCGGCCGTAAAGGGTTCACCGGCCAGAAAAGCGGCCATACCCTTATCGAAGGCGGCCATGATTTCTTTAGCATTCGGCATTGAGGCAACCTGCGCCTCCAACTGGGTGTGTATGATATCCGTCATCTTCCTGCCAGGAGGCGCAATAAGTACCAGACCGGCAAATTTCAGTTCTCTTTCCCGTTGATAGTTCATGGCATGAATATTGCCTTCACTATTCGCTACCACAAAAATCCTTTGCGGGTCGACATCCGGCCTGGAAAGAAGCTGGTCTACTGCGCCGGCCAACTCTTCAACATGGCCTTCCATGCTGATTTTGCCTGTCATCAGAGGCATATTTTTCTGTGCATTGGGTCCGGTAAAGCGTTTATCGTAACGAATAGTGATAAATCCACTTTTCGCTAACTCTTCCGCCAGCAGGCGAGCACTGCCGTTGGTGCCCGGTAATAACGGTGTATTCCAGTCACGGTCTGTCGGTCCGCTGCCGGCCACAAAGACCACTGCGGGATGAACGTCCTTATCGTCAGGTCGGGTTATGGTCGCGGCTACTACGGTGTCCCCGATCTGCCAGCTAACATCTTCGGAGATCACCATTTTCTGGGTTGAATAGGTTTTGATGTAATCACCCTGATCAGCTACCACGATGGTATTAGTCTCTTTATCGATCCTGCCTAAAGCTTCCATTCTATCCTCAATTTTTATATTGCCGCCAGCGAATTCCAGAGTAATCTTATTACGATTAGCATCCCCGACCGGTGAAGGAGGATAAGCCGTGTAGCTGACTTTTATGGTTGTCCCGTCATCCCTTTTTACTTCGTAGACAAAGATCCTGGGTGCATCTACAGGACCGCCGGGAACGGTAGTATCGCCCCCGCTGATGATAGTGCCAGTCACCGATAGCGGAGGATTTTTGTCATTAACCATATCCCAGGTTTTATCGCAAACAGCCATGGCTACTACTCCCTTGTCCATATTTACCAGAATAACAGCAGAATGATTGGTGATCACCTGAGCTAACACTTCCCCGGTTCTATCACCATGACCAGGATGTTGAGTCTGATATTCAGTTGTTACTGCGATAGAGTGGAAAACGTTACTCCAGCCCGGCTCAACATTAACAGACTTAATACTACCTTTAATTCCATCAAATTTGAAGGTTGAGCTATTACTGATATATTCTTCAGCAATTCTTTGGGCCGAGGCTTTATCGGCTAAATTCTCATCACCAAGCATATTCCAGATTGAATCACAAATAGCTGTAACTATTTGTCCGTCCTCCACTTTAATGATAGCAGTATGCCTGGTGATTTCTTGAGCCAGTACTTGTCCGGAGCGGTTGCCCTCACCGGGATGCCGGGTCTGGAATTCGATGGTAAACTCCCATTCTTTGATTGGGCTGGATTCATTTCCGGATGTAGACCCAACAGTCTTTAGAAATTTCAGGCTTCCTTCAATTCCATCAAATGCATAAGTAGCATCAGTCTTGATAAAATTCTCTACCAGGCTTTTATAGGGAACTTCAGAGGCCGATGGTGTCGGTGAAGTATTTGGTGAGCGGGATACACAACCCGAACCGGTTAAAACAAGGGCAAATATGAAGATAAATACCAGGAAAAAACCAAGCTCTTTTCTCATCACAATATCCTTTCATCGTCTTTTTAGTTTGCTTGTAACCAGTATAACGGTGAGAACACCTCCACGTTACCGGCAAGCAGGCTAGTTTTGAGCCTGGCCATTAGTACAGAATTTTCTTTGAAGGGGAAGAATTAGATTATCCAGCGAACAGTAAATACAAACTGCAGCATTCACCGGGGCTCTCAATAGCTGAAATCGTCAGGTACTGATCCAGCCTATTTTACTGAAACAGCGGGGGAAGTAATCCTGGACTTATTGGTTCTTGATTTCATCCCGAATATGAACCTCAACACCCCAATACGGCTGACCAGCAGTTCGTCAATTACCAGGATCGCAGCCAAGGAGATGATGGCTGTATTTCCATATTTGGCAGGGGCCTCCAGGTTAGTCTGCACTATAAAGTAGGCAACAACGATAATAAGGGTTTGATGGAGAATATAGAAAGGCAGTACCATCTCATTAACATGCGCCAGGAAACGGTTGGTAAAATTAAGTACACTTTCGTAGAATGACGGCCGAACGTAGAACGTCAAGATGAGGTGGACTGCTGAAAAAATCACCGCTCCAGCCAGGAACCAGCCTCCTTGCTTTCTGATGGCTTCCTGTAAGCCGTGGCTCGCAAACAGCATGTATCCGAGAATAAAAAACATCATATAGGAAAGGATATCCCATCTGCCCATTTACTCGGTGGCTCCAAGACCTAATCCTCCACTCAGCAGAGCCATGATGCCCACCGGGGTGAATAATATTGGTAAAACCCAGGGTCTGCCCAGCTTTTGGGTAATAGATTGGGCCAGGCTGGTACCAAACTTAATTCGTGGCAGGAATAACGGCAACAGGATAACTGAGAAAATCGATAGCTGCATGAGGTACCAGAGATGCATGCCGTGAAAAGCGAAATTGCCGCCGAATCCGTACAAGCCATCAAAGTAATGCGGCAGGAACTGGAAAAAGATACCTTCAAACTATCCATGTGAAAGCCGTTCCAGGTAAACCTGAATCGGCCCCATAATAAACATGCCTGTCACTAACCATGGAATCATAATCCGGAAGAAACGCTCTTTAAGAAAACTGCTTCCGCTGCGTGATCTTAGTGAGAAGTAGACCGAGGCTCCGGAAAGGGCAAAGAATAGTGGCATCATCCAAATGTTCATGAACTCTACAAACTGGGTGGCGAATTAAGTGGTGTGGATATTTTTAATACTCCAGTCACCATAATCATAAACCCTGCTGTTATGAAATAAAAAGATACCGATGGTGGCTAAGACTCTTAACCAATCGATGTAGTAGTTTCTGTTATTTACTGCTTTCACCTTTAACTACTCCTCTCTGATTATTTCTAAAGCCCTGGTCGCTGGATGCCACACCCTATCAGAAATACAAGGATAGTAATACAGATTACAGGAGGTAGATCTTTCGGAAAATGATCTCAACACTGTCAAATATTACAACAGCGGAAGGCATAAATGCAAAATCTGTTGATTTACTCGTTTATACCCGGGTTTCACTATAATATGTTTTCCGAGCCAATATAAAACGGGGCAGCAAACCTACTGGCGGGTTTGAAAGTGCCGGTGAAAACAGGCAGAGGGAATAGGCGTTAATCAGAAAGATATGCTGGTGTGACCCTTCGCGCTCAATATATACGCTTGAGATCGTCTTATTCACTTGACAGCTTATTAATATAATTAGTAAGATTTATCTTGTATATCATGTTAATAAGGCATTTCGAATTGGGGGAAGAAATATGGGGGCACCTGAAGGCAAGAAATTCTACGGTTCGGTAACGGTAAGTGAAAGAGGACAGATCGTCATCCCCGCAGATGCACGCAAAGACTTCAATATAAATACGGGCAACAAGCTGCTTGTGTTCGGCGACGTGAAAATGGGCCTCTGGATAGCCACTTTTAGCATTCTTGAAAAGAATTTTGAAGGAAGTGCAGAACTATTTCATAATATAGCATCCCAGATGGAGAATCCCGAGAAAGATTGACATAGTGAGGTCAACTAATGAACGCGGCGATACATCTCAGCAATATTAAGAAGACTATCGGCACAAGGGAGATACTCAAAGGAGTCACTTTCGATGTTCAGAACGGAGATATCTTCGGCTATCTCGGTCCGAACGGCGCCGGGAAAACGACTACTATCAGGATACTCCTCGGATTGTTGCAGGCGGATTCTGGAGAACTCAGCGTTCTCGGACAGGACATCCGCTGTGCTGATACCCGTATCAAAATAGGATTTGCACTCGATCCTGACGGTCTTTACAATACAATGACCGCTGAGGAAAACCTGAAATTTTATGCTGATATTTACAATGTCCCCGGTGATAAAGTATTAATCGATAGGGTTTTAGATCTGGTAAGACTTGCCGACCGTTCTAGTGACAGGGTAGGTACTTACTCTAAAGGTATGCGGCAGCGGCTTTCGCTGGCACGTGCTATGGTGCATAACCCGGAGGTGCTCATTCTCGATGAGCCGACTTCCGGTGTCGACCCAACAGGGCAAATAGAAATACGGAAGATTCTGCTGGATATCGCTCATGTTGAAAAAAAGACTGTCTTGCTTAGTTCACATAATCTTGACGAGGTCCAGCGCATCTGCAACCGCATCGCGC
>DEUU01000087.1:12485-13399 GCA_002362735.1 Dehalococcoidia bacterium UBA3254 | reverse complement strand
ACGAGGTCCAGCGCATCTGCAACCGTATTGCCCTGATTGATCGTGGCGAGATCAAACTCTACGGTGAAACGGAAAACCTCCGGCAGAAAATGGGACAGAGCTCCATTATTGTCGAAATAAAAGATAATATTTCGGACTCCGTCCTGGAACAAATAAAAACACAGAAGCAACTGGGATTCCGGGATATTAGAGGCTCAACGCTCTTATTCAATTCAGGAGATGGCATGGCAGAAATATCCGATATTATTAGCTACCTTGCTGCACAGGGATTGAAGATTGAAAAGGTTGGCAAACAAGAAGCCTCTTTGGAAGACCTGTATGCTGCCATCCTGAAAGAGGTGGAAAAGAAATGAACTATATCTCTATGGTGATGAAAGCGGCGATAAAAAATAGCTTCAGGATGCGTTCTGTAGTCGTTGTCTCAATTGGTGTGGTCTTAATCTGTGTCGTTGGTGTGGCGGCCATCTTCGCTACTCAGTTTGTTGGTCCCGGGGTGAACGCTGTAAATCCGGACCTGTCTGCATTAGGGAATTTTTTCGGACTTATACTCTTTACCACCGCTTTCATATCCATCGGGATATTTGCGAGTGTAAATGCTTTTCAATCCTTGACCCGGGAAAAGTCGAGGGGTAATATCCAGGCGCTGCTGGCCACACCGCTTGCCCCCGGTGATCTATGGCTCGGGAAAAGCCTGGCCGTCTTTATCCCGGGATTTGTGTTTGCCGTAGTAATGACAATTGTCTCATTCCTGGTTCTCAACTTTGTTTACTTTGTCCCGAAAACAGGTTTTTTTCTAACCCCCTGGATGCTTGTCAGCAGCCTGGTCGCCGTACCACTGGTCTATCTGGTTTTGATGCTGCTGGTGCTTGAGATAGGACTGGCGGGTAAACCGGCAACCGCTAACATTATCACCC
>DEUU01000087.1:0-12235 GCA_002362735.1 Dehalococcoidia bacterium UBA3254 | reverse complement strand
AACATTATCACCCAGATATTTCTCCCGGTCATGATTGCCCTGATGATAAACCTGGCTGTCCGGGACTTAATAAATGCCGGTTCATGGCTTTTTGCCGTTATTTTGCTTGGTCTGGCTCTGATAATCGGCTTTTTTGTACTGGTTTTGCGTTCAAAGCTTACCATCGAAAGGATTATCCTGTCTCAATAGGAGAGCTTTGTGAAAAGGATGCTTCTGATTCTACACCGGGACTTTAAAGAAATGCGTTCGTCAACGGCTTTTCGCATTATGATTGTCATCGCAGCCTTAATTACAATTGCCGCCTCAGCGGGTATATCCGTCGCATTGCGTTTGCAGTCATGGTACGGAATGACGGAAGCAGTCCCGGGGCTGGACCTGATACTGGGGCTGGTGGTTTATTTTCTGCCGTTCATGATACTGATGGCGTTTGTCTGGGCTTTCTCCAGTATCCAGATAACCTGCGAGAAGGTCAACGGCAACATTGAGAGCCTGTTGGCCACACCCATAAGTCCCAAAATTCTCTGGATGGGGAAATGTCTTGCTGTTTTTATGCCGTCGTATCTTATCTCAGTCGTAGCTTCATTTATCGTGCTGCTGGCAATAAACTTGACTGCTATACTTCCAGGCTGGGAAATGTTCGTGCTGCCGGAATCGGGGCTGGTAAGTGGATTGATAATTAATCCACTGCTTTTCTTTGCGCTGCTCGCCTTCATCATCCTTTTTTCTCTCGCCAATAATCCGGATATCGCTGTCGCTCCATCTTTATTAATTGGCTTTGGGCTAATGATCGGGATCCCAGTCGGCCTGTTGACCGGAGCTATTGATATCACTTCATGGTCATTCGGTTTGTGGTACTTGCTTGGGACAGTTTTAGCCTGGGTAGTGGTTCTGTTTCTCACTCGATTATTAACCAGGCAGAACATTATCTTATCAAGTAAGGGCAGTTAAGAATACTTTTTTAAGGTCCGCAAAGGGACGTTAAAGAAGTGTGATCTACGGAGAATATCAGGATAATTC
Source organism: Dehalococcoidia bacterium UBA3254 (assembly GCA_002362735.1). The sequence continues at coordinate 11,218 of DEUU01000087.1, read as the reverse complement.
TGAATTTTAGCTCCGGTCTGGATGGTTGTTTTATTCAAATTGTGAAACAGGCTGGGGAATTGCCCTTTGCGATTTCCCAGCCTGTTCTCAGTTAACTTCTATTGCAACGCCTGCCAGCGTCACATGCTTACTTTATTTCACCAGTTCGCTAACTTTTTGGGTAAAAGCGGGCAATGCTTTTTTCCAGTCTGCCACAATACCAAAGTGGGCTACTTTAAAAATATTTGCCTCCGGGTCTTTATTAATAGCGACGATGGTTTTTGATCCGGAACAGCCTGAGAGGTGCTGGCTGGACCCAGATAAGGCTACAGCGATATATAGGTCTGGGCTAACAATCTTACCGGTAAGACCAACCTGAATGCTATCGGGAACCCATTTATTATCACAGGGAGGACGTGAGGCTCCCATGGCTCCCTTTAGTATCTTAGCCAGTGCTTCTATCTGTTTAAAGCCGTCTGGACCACCCATGCCTCTCCCACCCGTCACAATCACGTGCGCTTCCTCTAACTTTACCCCGGCAGCAGCTTCAATTTTCCTTTCCACCACTTTCGTCCGGATAAGGGCGGGATCGATCCCTGCGGCAATACTAGTTACTTCACCCTGAAGATTGTCGTCTTTTACCAGAGGTGAAAAAGCTTTGCTTCTTACCGTAGCTATCTGAGGGTCGGCTTCACAGTACTGGATGGCTTGAGCATTTCCTCCATAAACCGGCTTTGTCATGAGCATCCTTTTGGTAGCCGGATCGATCGTCAGCCCAATACAGTCCAGCGTTGCGGCTGTATTTAAACGGAAAGCCAGTCGTGGCGTCAGGTCGCGTCCGGTTTGAGTTTGTCCCAGTAATACAATTGCTGGTTTAGTCTCATTGACCACTTTCTCCATCATACTCAGATAAGTATCGGTTAGATAATCCTTGAGCAAGGGATCATCAATTACATAAACCTTCCTGGCTCCGTAAGCTATCGCTTCTTTTGCCAGTCCGGAAATGTTACTCCCTATCATAACGGCGCTTAACTGCTGGCTTAGCTCGCTGGCTAGCCTGCTGCCGGCTCCAAGTAATTCCATCGAGATCGGAGCTAACTTATTCTCGCTAGCTTCACAATAGACCATGATTCCCTGATTATTAGACATCCGGTTGCTCCTTCAATTCTCAAATTCACGGTTTTCTATGATCCCCTACCATTCCTCGAGAGTGATCTGTGTGTTAATAGCTAATTTACAGCACTTTCACTTCTCTCAGCCTTTGGGCTAGCTTAACTGCTGCTTCTTCCGGAGTATCCGCACTCAATACTTCACACTTACCTTCCCTTACGGGCTGGAATAATTTAACCAGTTTAGAGCGTCTCCCATTTGCGCCGATCTTCGCAGTATCGGCTCCAATATCCGCCGGTTTCCAGACGATCGGCTCTTTTCGTTTAGCCGCCATAATTCCTTTCACATTAGGATACCTGGGGGCAGCATGCTCGTTACTGAGAGTGATGACTGCCGGAAGACTGACTTCAATTAACTCGTAGCCATCCGGGATGACTTTCTCTACTTTAACCTTATTTCCTTCTACTTCTATCTTACGGGTGATGGTGACGCTGGGTAATCCCAGTATCTCGGCAATCCCTGATCCAACCTGTCCACTATCCCAGTCTGCCGCTTGCCGCCCACAGAGAATCAAATCAAATTGACCTATCTTTTTAATGGCCAGAGATAAAGCATAGGCCGTTGACCAGCTGTCTCCATCGACAAAAGCCGGGTCCTCCAGTAAGATTAGTTCATCTGCTCCCATGGATAAGGGTTTCTTGACCACATCTCTTTGGAGATTCATTCCCAGACTTAAGGCGGTGATCTTGCCTCCTGCCTTCTCCTTGATTCTCAAAGCAGCTTCTACAGCATACTCATCGAAAGTACTGATAACAGGAGCCATACCTGGAGGAGGTATCACTTTGTTTGATGAAGGATCAATCTTGAAACTGCTGGGAGGAGCTTCGGGATCGCTCACCTGTTTCACACAAACGATAATATTCATAATCTATAACTCTCCTTTTATCCTATAGAGGAATATTGCCATGTTTTTTAGGATATTTGACAGCAATATTCTTGTGACGGAACAACCGTAAAGCCCGGATCAACCTCAGTCGAGTCTCCCTGGGTTCAATAATGTGTTCAATATTAAATCTACCGATGGAAGCCCCGGCAAAAGGATCTCCATATCTATCCTGATACTTTTTGAGAAGCTGTTGCCGAAGTTCTTCTGGATTAGCTGAATTTTTTATTTCCTCTCCATGAAACAAAGCTACCGATTCTTTGGCTCCCATAATTCCTGTTTCCGTGGTTGGCCAGGCAAAAACGGTATCCGTTCCTATGGCATTGTCCACACCCATGCCTAAGACACCTCCGCCGTAGATCTTGCGTAGCGTCACCGCTATCCTGGGCACGGTGGCCTCACAAAAAGCATACACGATTTTAGCTCCATGATGGATTATAGCATTATGTTCCTGCGCGCTGCCTGGGGTATAGGCGGTTGTATCTACCAGCATAACCAGAGGAATATTGAAAGCATCACAAAAGCGGATAAATCGGGCTTCTTTTCGGGAACTATCACAGGTCAAGGCTCCTGACAGAGATTTGGGCTGGCTGGCAATCATACCCACCGTATGCCCTTCCAGCCGGCCAAATGCCGTTACGATTTCTGGAGCAAATTCGGGTTTAACTTCCAGGTAATCCCCGTTATCGACGATTTTTGCTATAACCTTACGAACATCATAACCTTTACGCGGGTCCATCGGAACCACGTCTGCAATAGTATCATCCAAACGGTCCGGATCATCTCCAGTGTCTACTACGGGTGGCTGCTCGTGGCAGTTCAAAGGTAAATAACTGAGAAGTTTTCGGATGGTCAGCATACATTCCTGCTCTGAAGGCAGCCTGAAATCACAGACCCCGGAAATCCGGGCATGAGCCTTGGCGCCCCCCAGCTCTTCTTTATCTATCTCCTCGGACATGACTGATCGCACAATCCGGGGTCCGGTAATGAACATGTGACTGATACCGTCTACCATGCAGATAAAGTCGGTTAGACCTGGAGAATAAACTGCTATTCCAGCACAGGTTCCTAAAATGGCCGTAATTTGAGGAATGTAGCCGGACCCTAATGTATTGGGTAAAAAGACTCCTCCCTCTCCTTTCTCATGATGAAATGTTTCCGGTTCATCGGGTCTAAGTGCTTGCGCCCCCGGGGAATCATTTAAACCGATGAGGGGAACTCCCATATTCAGAGCCAGTTCCATGATTCGGTAAATCTTAGTGCCATGCATCAGGTTCATGGAGCCATTACGGACGGTGGCATCTTGAGCAAACAGGCAAACCGGCCGGCCATCAATAGTTCCGTGCCCGGTGATTACTCCCTCTCCGGGATTCCCATCGGCATGGCCTAATAGCTGATGAAATTCTTCAAAGCTATCGGGATCGAGTAACAGGTCTATCCTTTCTCTGGCTGTGAGCTTTCCGTGCCGATGCTGGGAATCAACCCTGCTTTGACCTCCTCCCAGCAATGCTCGATCTTTTAGTTCCCTTAATTTTAAAATGCGATTTTCCATTAATGGATCAGTCATAAAAGCCTCCTACCGTTATACATCAGGAAACAATGAAAAAATGGTTGCAGAGATAAGAGTATTCCTGCAACCATTTTTTCATCCCTCACTGCAATACCTTTTTAAATCGAAAACCATTATGAAAACAACCTGAACAGACCTGATAATAATATTTATTAATAAATTTTTAACTTATTTTTTCACAATAACTTTTAGAATTGAGATTTAATGCGTTTTTTAAGCTGTTCGGAAGTCGACTGTTCCTCATCCCGAATTGCCTTTATCTGTTCATCCGAGTAATGCAGGATACCTTTTAGAACATCATCATTATTCTGGCCCATGGTCGGAGGTGCCGTATGCGGGCTTTGCTTGGCTCCTTCAAAATGCAGCGGGCACTCAACTGCTCGCATCTTGCCATAGGCTGGATGTTCAAGCTCAATGATAGCCTTATTAAACTTAACTTGAGGATCATCCAGGACTGAGTCGATGGTGTTGAGTTTACTTACCGGTATATCCTCTTTATGCATAATCTCCAGCCAGTATTCGGTATCTTGCTTCATGAGCTCTTTCTCTATGATGTCACAAAGCTCTATGTGATTGGTTGCCCTTTTAGGCGTAGTATCAAAACGGGGGTCCGTATATAGATCTTCTCGTTTGATTACCTTGGCAATAGTAGGCCAGCAGGGAGCTAATACTATCAACCCATTTTTGGTCTTAAAAGCTCCGGATATACCTCCAATAGGATGACGGGTGCCGGATGCTTTGGGGACTTTCCCGGAAATAAAATAAGACTGAAAATGAACGCTCAACAGAGAGAGACAGCAGTCCACAATGGCCATCTTGACTTCACAGCCAACTCCGGTTCGTTCTCTTTGATAGAGAGCGGCCAGTATGCCGTTGACGCTGAAAATACCCCCTGCCAGGTCAGCAATTGCGATGGGCGATCGGGTTGGTCTTCCTTCGCTGTCCGGGCTGCAAAGACTGGAAATACCGCTCAAGGACAGGAGGTTATCGTCATAGGAAGGGTACTCCGCATAAGGACCGGCGCTGCCCCAACCGGAAATATTGCATAAAATAATGCGGGGATTAATCTTTTTCAGGGTTTCATAGTCTGCTCCCATTCTTTCGAGAGCATTGTAACGGACATTACTATAGACTACATCTGAGATTTTTACCAAGTCATGAAAAGCCTTCAGGCCTAGCTTGGTACTGGTACTTAACGAAACACTCTTCTTGTTTCGATTCAGAGCCTGGATGGTGTAGCTCTGACCGGGGATCAGAAAGGGGTTCATATTACGGGAAAAGTCACCGATACCCGGTACCTCAATTTTAATGATTTCAGCTCCTAAATCACCCAGTAACTGGGCTCCAAAAGGTCCGGAATAAGCCCGGGAAAAATCTACTACCCTGATCCCTTCCAGAATATTTTGTCTAGGCATATTTTATTCTCCTGATTATATTTTTCTGCTTCGATGTTTCTCAATCTGCTCGTAAAGGTCCTCGATTCCCTGGTTTTCCAAGGCCTTCGTAGCCACAATCGGGACTTCCCAGTTGTCATCACTCGTGAACAGCGAAAGAGTCTCCCTGAGATCATGAATCATTTTTTCATCATTTTCAGCTTTATTAACTACGATTATATCTGCAATTTCCATGACGCCACTTTTGATGAACTGGATTGAATCTCCTGTTTGGGGTACCATCACCAGGATAACGGTATCTACGATGCGTCTTATTTCTACGTCGATCTGGCTGATTCCAATAGTCTCCACGATGATAATGTCTTTTCCAAAGGCATCCAGAAGCTTCACCATAGACGAGGTTGCTCTGGATAATCCTCCATAGCTGCCCCGGGTAGCCATGCTACGAATAAAAACTTCGTTATCCGAGGCATGTTGCTGCATGCGAATTCTGTCACCTAAAATGGCACCACCCGACTTGATACTGCTGGGGTCTACGGCCAGAATGCCTACCGAAAAGCCTTTTTTTCTAATAAGCATGGTCAGGGCATTAATCAAGGTACTTTTCCCGACTCCTGAAAAACCGGTAATCCCTATACAGTAGGCCTTTTTCAGGTGAGGGTTAATCAGGTCCATTATCTCAGGCACACTTTGGTCCTCTTTCTCTACCATACTCATTAAACGAGAAAGAGCAACTATCGAACCAGAAAGCATTTCTGAGACCAGTTCCTGACAGACGTTATTCATTATCAATTCTTAACGTTCGCCCTGATAAAATTGGCAATATCTTTAAGAGATGATCCGCCTCTAAATACTTCCGCAATGCCATTTTTCTTAAGATCAGGAATATCTTCCGGAGGGATCATACCGCCCGCAATAACCAGTATCCTGTCCATTCCCTTTTCTTTAAGCAAGCGGGTTATCGCTGGAAAATGATAATTATGGGCGCCGGAGAGACTGCTTAGTCCAATTACATCCACATCCTCTTGAATGGCCGCCTGGACCAGTGTTTCTGCGGTTTGCCGGAGGCCGGTATAAATGACCTCCATGCCTTCATTCCGTAATCCTAAAGAAATAACCTTGGCTCCTCGATCATGGCCATCAAGGCCAACTTTAGCTATCATGACCCGGATAGGTTTTTTATTTTCTGTCATTTCCATCCCTCCTTATTGGGATTCTCAAATACATTATCCATGTTTGCCTTGGTTAAAAATATCTTGAGCCAAATTTTTAATGAGTGGCTCTATAAAGTACCATAAGCCTTATATTCTCCAAATACCTCTCTGAAGACATTACACATCTCGCCAACTGTAGCGTAACTATTTACCGCCTCGAGAAGCGCCGGAATGTGGTTATTTTTTTCATCTCTAGCGGCTTCCTTAAGTCTGGCCAGGGATTTCTGAACCTGCTGATTATCTCTCTCCTTTTTCAATGCGGCAAGATTGGCAAGCTGCCGTTTCTCAGCCGCCATCCTTTTAACTGGATCATAGGGATGAGGTACCATGCGGTTCGGAATTACTTCCATCTCCTCCTTGTCGGTAAAAGCGTTTACTCCAACTACGATCCTCTCTTTATTCTCAATGTCCTGCTGTGATTGATAAGCGCTCTTGGCAATTTCTGATTGGATATAACCGCTTTCGATGGCAGCCACCATCCCTCCGAGAGAATCGATTTTATTAACGATCTTCCATGATTTTTCTTCGAATTCGTCCGTTAAAGCCTCTATATAATAGGAACCTGCCAGCGGGTCAGTGACTTCGGTTAGCCTGGCCTCGTACTGAAGTACTCTGGCTGCGTCCAGCAGAAGCTGCTGGGCTTCCATACTTGGTCCTAGCTCTAGCGTCTCATCATAAGGTGGCTCAACGGCTACTGTTCCGCTGCTTAATGAAGTAATTACACCACCGATTACGGTTCGAATCAAGTTGTTTAAAGGCCGCTGGACCGTCATAGTAGCGGCTGACCCCTGAGCAATGGATACAATATTTCTAAACAGCCAGCTCCTCGGACTTTTAGCTTTAAATCTTTCTCTCATGATTTTAGCCCACATCCGCCGGCTGGCCCGGTTTAAGGCGACCTCTTTAAATAGCTCCATGCTGCCACCCAGACCGGCAAAACTATACCTCTGGATAAACTTGTCGACGTCCAATCCGGCATCGATACCTAATTGCACATAGGCAATTCCGTTGGCTATGGTGAAAGCCAGAGTCTGCTCGCGATTAGCCCCGGCTTCTCTTAGATGCACTCCGGGGATGCTTAGGGTGTTCATTAACGGGACATTTTCCGTACAATAGACAATAATGTCCTTTATTAACCTCATTGAAGGTTTCGGTGGATATATGTAAGTACCGCGGGATTCAAATTCTTTCAAAATATCATTCTGCGGAGTACCACGTAGCTGGTCTCGAGGTATACCCCGTTTGTCCGCCAGGGCAATATACATCGCTATGATAATATCCGCCGGGGCATTGATCGTCCAGTTGGAAGCAATTTTATCCAGATTTAAGTCTCCGGTAAAAGCTTCATAGATTGTTTCAAAATCTTTAAACGAATCTACCGCTACTCCAACCTTGCCGACCTCTCCCATAGAGATGGAATTATCCGAATCATAACCACATTGTGTAGGTAAATCGAAAGCCAGATTCGGTCCGGTTCTCTGTCCTTTGGAAATCATAAACCGGTAGTAATCACGGGTATCTTCAGGGGTGCCATATCCTGAATAGCGACCTGCTCTGATTAAGCCTCCGCCTGAAGCAATATGCCCGCCGCGGGTAGGGCCGGCACCGGGTGCCGCTGTGGCGTAGAGCCCGGCGGTGAAGGGATATTCTCCCGGAAATCCTACTTTCTCTAGAAAATCGAATTCTCCTACATCCGCAGGGGTATAATACTTACTGGTACTTTCTGAAACACCAAATCTTTTTAATGCTGCGGCTAAGGTCCCCTTCTCCCATTCTTGACGGCGTTTTTCAATCTCAGATAAATTCTCATTATCAGTCATCATTTTCTCCGTTTTAATAAAGTATTCTTTTATATAACGATTTTATTGGAGCGATATCGCATATTTGTCTATCTTATAGGTCCAGTAAGTTATATGCATATTTCTCCATAATATATTTCTCACTTGCATTCAGAGAATAGCTGAATTATAAGGAAAGAAGGTCCTTGGCCGGATGATATTATCCATGATCTGGATATGTATTTTAAAAATATGGATTATGCCTAAAATATACACTAACTCATTCTTTAATGTCAACATATGTTACTAAAGTTGCGATAGGAGTTGAGAATAGCCATTAAACCATATCATTCGGATAAGTGAATGCTTATTCTGTAACTTTAAGCTTTGGAAGCTTCAAAAAATAACCTGGCTTGATCTACTGTCCAGCTTCAAAATTGGTCTTCAGAATTGTCAGAATTGTCATCTTGACATCTTTTAGACCGTGTGCTATATTACACAATCAAGTCTTTATATAGCCTACACATATCCGAGAAACAGATATGTGTGGAATAATAAAAGAACTTATCCCCTAAAGGCTAAGACTATATCATAATTAAGACGGATGGAAATCTAGGTTAAAATTATTAGTAATTTTTCGTATATGTATGTCTATCCGGTTAGTCTTATTTAAAAGCGTCGACTTGCCCAATTGTATTTTTTGTATCAATTAATACATAGCCCGACATAAATTGCTGACCTGGTATGTTACAGGAGTAATGTATTATCCTCGAGAAGTTCATAGTAGAAATTCATAATAGAAATTCTAATTAATTGAAAAGATTCTATCTGATTTTATCACTAAAAATATGCAGGTCCTAAAAAAGGAGGTAATAAATGAAAACACCACGGTTAGCTATCCTGCTTGTCTGTCTTGCATTAGTTTCCATGTTAATCTCAATGTCGTTCCTTACCGGTTGCAGTTCCTCAACGCCATCCACTACTGCCGCTCCAACTACTACCAAAGCTCCAACCACCACTACTGCACCCACCACTACGGCTGCCCCAACCACCACTGCTGCACCAACCACTACTGCTCCTCCACCCACAACTTCAGCTCCAGCCAGCACGGCTACTAAAGCCATCGTCCTGAAATATGCTCCATCAACACTCAACGCTACCCCGATGATTGGTCAGACCCTGGTAATAACTGATCAAACCAAGCTGTTGGAAACACGCTCCAACGGGCAAATCAAAATCGATATTTACTGGGGACAGACTCTGGCTAAAGCTACAGAACTCAGCGCAGGAGTAGCCTCAGGCTTGATCGATATGACCCATCTGCGTCCCTATGGTGAGCCAGGTAAGCTTCCTCTTTCAACCATAGGTGAAATGCCCGGTATCGGCGATGACCTGTATGCTCTCTCACTTGCCTACTTCGATCTGGTCAGGCAGGAACCTATACTCTCTGAGCTGAATAAATATAAATGTAAAACAGTCTACACTCTATTTACCCAGGAAGTTGATTTGATTTCCAGGGTTCCCATTCGAACATTAGCTGACTTGAAAGGCAAAAAGATAGCATCCGGAGGTATCGCGGGAGAAGAGCTTAAGCAACTGGGCGCAGTTACCCTGGCGATGTCACCGGTCGAACAAAGTGAAGGCCTGCTTAGAGGGACCATAGATGCTATCTCTGCTCCAATCGATGCAATGTCTTCCTTTAAGTTTTATGACTCCGGTAAATATGTCACCAGAATAGCACTGGGTCCGCGTATCCAACCGATAGTGATTAATCAGGACACCTGGAATAAACTTCCGGCCGGTGTTCAACAGGTTTTTAATGATTCAGCAAAAGAGCTGATTGATATTTCTTATAAAGATATCATTATCGTTTCTAATGAACAGATCTGGAAAGAATTTGCGAATGCCAAGGTTGAAGTAATCGAGCTCAGTGCAGCTGATAAAGCTGAACTGAAGAAAATCCAGTCAGCTTATGGTGATAAATGGGCGGCTGATCAGGAAGCAGCCGGACTACCTGGTAAGAAAGTGCTGGCTGATTACCGAGCCCTGGCCGATAAATACATACAAACCAGTCCCTATAAGAAATAACTAAGGCTATATCCAGGAACTAGAGAAGGTATAAGCTGGCATATTCCAATCGAAAAGGAAATATGCCAGCTTATTGGTTAATAGTTAAATCAATATTGGGAATACAATATAGTATTTCCAAAAGTTGGGCTGTAAATGGAAAAGGTTAAGGGAGTCTCCCCTGGAATTAATATCCCTTTTTTGAATGTAATCCTGAATCTCCTGGAAAAACTGGAGAAGGGTGCAATCTTTATATCCATAATTATGATCTTTGTGATGATGGTATTGACCTCCCTGGATACCTTTTTACGCGATGTCTTTAATAGCCCTTTACCCGGGGTTTACGAGCTCCACAGCATGATGATGGTAGCGGTGCTATATCTGGGCCTGGCGTATGCGCAGTCCAAACGAAGTCACATCCGAATGGATATTTTGTCTTCACGTCTGGATTCCAGCAACCAATCTTTGCTCCAGATCCTGGGAGATGCTGTTTTTCTCTTCATTGCCGCCTTAATAGTCTGGCGTATGGGGATAGAGACCTGGATTGCCTGGACTACCGGGGATTTTTTGTACGGGATAGTGAAGTTTCCTTTGTGGCCGGCGAAATTGGCTATCACGCTGGGAACTGCTCTGCTCAGCTTGCGTCTGATTACCGACATAGTTCGCAATCCCATATGGTTTACCCGGCCGGAAATAAGCACGCGACGGCATTATTTGAATATTGCGATCGTTCTGTTAGTCTTGATACTGTTAGTGGGGATAACCTTAATCGTCAAAAACTTGGAATTAAGCTCCATCAGTGTTGGATGGAGCGTCCTTGGCCTATTTATCATATTGCTGTTTATCGGTCTGCCGGTCGCTCCTTCAATGGCTATTATTGGGATCCTGGGCATCTGGATTATGTCTGGTAGCGCACCAGCTCTTAATGTTGCCGGAACAATACCTTTTTCAGCATCTGCCGAATATACGATGACGGTAATGCCTCTGTTTATTGTTATGGGAACCTTTGCCGGTTTGGCGGGATTTGCCGAAAGTGGCTTTGAGCTTGCCAAAAACTGGCTGGTAGGGATTAAAGGTGGGATCGTTCACGCGACCATCGTTGGGTCCACTATTTTTGCCGCCGCTACAGGCAGTGGGGCAGCCTCCTGCGTAGTGCTTACCAG
>DEUU01000026.1 GCA_002362735.1 Dehalococcoidia bacterium UBA3254 | reverse complement strand
CTCAGCTTCTTGATCTGCTCTTCCATGTTTTAATTTTCCTTCCTTTTAGCTATGCGGCATACTTTAATATCGACGGCTCCGGCGGCACATTTAATAAATGTATACCAAATCATCCGAAACGAGTTGAAACGATATTCTATCTTATCTGGCAAAGGGTAAAATGCAAAACCAACGACTTGACGATTCATTGTATCGCGGTTAAAAAACGAACCAACTACGGTATTTAGCCCCTTGATTTGCTAGCCTGCGTTCCAATCTGTGAAAATCAATCACTGGGCACTTATAATATTAGTGAGAGATATCACCGGATGAAATTTACACGTTTAAGCATAAGTGATTTCTGACATTATAGAGGTTTAATCTGATTTTTGTAAAGCTAATTTCCTGAAATTGACAAGGCTTTTTTGTTAGCCTGTGATAACAAGTACCTCTAAAGTACATATGTGTATATCTTACGTTAACTTGTATTTGTTCTTCAATATTTATATCCTTGGATAGATATTATAAAATAGTAATAAATTTAAAGGGGGATTATGTGGCTACTAAAAAAGTAATTGCAAAGAAAAAAGAGACCAAAAACGAAGCGATAGAAAGACGTTATAAGAAATACCAGGAGATGACCGGCTATACCGATGATGAGCTGAAAACATTTCGCTCTTTCCCTCAGAATGTCAAAGCTATGGAAGATTCCCCGGAAATGGTGAAGAACGACATAGTTTTTGAAGTTCTGGAAGCCCGCAACTGTATTGCCGGTTACAAACCGGGAGATACTTTTCGGGTGGATCCTTCAGGTTTCTTAATGGTGGATCAGTGTCCTCCCAAATTGTGCACCGGAGCCATTTTCGCCTTAAAGCCCCTGGTCGGTTATGCCTGGCAAGCCCTTATGGACAATAGTAAAGTTTTATTTCACCGCACCATTCGCTGCCCGGATGTAGGAGTAGAACATGAAGGAACCGGAGAAATCCTGTTAAAAGCCTATATTGTACCCCACGGAGAAAAATGGGACCCCAAGAAGCATAAAAAATAAAGCGAAACCTCAGTTTTAACCATATTATATTGAGTAATAATATTTGCCGCTTCCAAACCACCTTTGCAGCGGCAAATATTCATAAAGGGAGTCATAATGCTGAAAGAATTCAGTTTGGAAGGAAAAAACGCGATTGTAACCGGAGGCGGTAGCGGACTGGGCAGAGTAATGTGCCTGGCTCTGGCGGAGGCTGGAGCAAATGTGGTTATCGCCGGTCGCCGGCCCGGTCCCATCCATGAAACCGCCGAAATGATCCGGAAAATTGGCCCGGAAGCCACCGCCATTCCATCCGATGTGATAGATTCCAAACAGGTGAATAACCTGGTTGAGAAAGCTATCGCTAAATTTGGGCAGATCGATATCTTAATCAATAATGCCGGCATTGCCAAGGGTGTAGATCCAAGCGGTAATGATCCTTTAACCACTAAAATGAAACCTATTTGGGAACTAACTGACGAAGAATGGATTTATTCAATAAATACCAATTTGACTGGAACATTTTATTGCTGCCGGGCTATCGCCAGACATATGGTAGAACATAAAAACGGCAAGATCATCAACCTTTCTTCAGCCGGTGCCTTAAGGGCAGGTAAAGGCAATTTCGGTTATGGTTCGGCAAAGGGAGCTATAATCTCTTTTACAAAAGCCCTTGCCATCACTTTCGCGGGTGACAACATCCAGGCGAACTGTATTATTCCAGGATTTATTCCGATCGAAGAAATGGCGCCGGAAATAAGGGAGAGATCCTCTCGTTTCTTCCCCATGCAACGATTTGCTGATCCCAGCGAAATCGGACCGTTAGCCGTGTTCCTGGCATCCAGTGCTTCCGACTATATTACGGGTCAATGTTTCCCTGTAGACGGAGCTACTTCTGTTAATTACGCACCGGCGGGTTTTATTCCGGAATAGAGGAAGTAAAAATAAGATATGTTAGAGAATTTTAAACTTAATGGCAAGGTTGCTATCATTACATCTGCTGATTTCAGCTGGGTCCAGGATATCGCTCTTTCATTGAGTGAAGCTGGGTCGAGGGTTATTGTGGCAATTGATAACCGGGAGAAAGCTAATTCTTTGTTTTCTGAATTAAACCAAAAAGTGGATCTTTCTCTTTTTGTTAATCTAAGCGACTCTCAGGAAGTGGAAAAGCTAGCTTCCAGGACTATCTCCCAATTTGGGAAAATCGACATTCTCATCAATAATCTTAATCGGGAATTCTGGAAACCCATTTTCGATATTTCGGAAGAAGAGTGGTTAGATGTGATTCAAAACAATCTTACGTCATCTTTTCTTTGTTCCAAAGCAATAGGTAAACACCTGGTGGCTCAAAAATCCGGCAGTATTATTAATATTATCTCCGGTTTGGCCGAAAGAGGCGTTCCTGATGGTACCGCGTATTGTGCCAGCATCGGAGGTATCCTCGAACTAACACGTGCTCTGGCTCTGGAATGGGCTTCAAAAAACGTGAGGGTCAACGCCCTTGGTATCGGGTGGAAGGATAGACCTGTCTCTCAGAATCAAAAGGATATTATGGCGCGTTATATTCCTTTACAGCGTCGAACTCGTCCGCAAGATGTCATACCCTTAATAACATTGCTGGCATCCGACGGTTCTTCGTACATGAGCGGTGGCTTCTACATTGCAGACGGCGGTCTTATGGCGAGAGCTTGATGCTGCACCGGCCAGGAAAATGGTGACATTTGTATGTTCACAGATTGGATGTTCATGGACTTGCTAGTATATGAGTTATATGTTTTAATATGATTAATATTAAATATACATAAACGAAATCTGCTATGATAATGATTGTTTACGGCAAAAAGTATGGAAACCGAATATTATTTTGATGATGAACCATTATCAAGATTATATGAGTTGTTTCGACTTACCAATGCTTCAATACATCGCGCCAGAAGAAAAGAACTGCGAATATTTCACCTCTCTGATTCAGAAGCAACGGGTCTGTTTATCGTACAGGCTTCAAAAAACCGGATAACACCCGCAGGAATCGCCCATCAATTAATTCAGGACAACCACGCCGTTGCTCAGTTAATAGTCCGTATGCAAAAAAGAGGCCTGCTCAAAAAAAATAAAAGATTTGCCCAGACCCAATATGGTGCGAGTTGTTTTAACTGAATACGGCGAATTGATGCGCAATAAAACCAGGAAATCCAAATCAACCGAGGATATCTTTTCTACTCTCTCGGAGAAAGAACGAGAACGATTAACAAACAATCTTCAAAGGCTTTGGAATAAAGCCGATGAGGTTAATAGATAAGTATTGGAGTATCTAACAATAGATTGTGAATAAAAGAAATAAACCAAATTTAAAAGAATCCAGAGTTTTAGATGAGCTCAGGGAATTAATTTCAAAGGACTTCGCGCTTATCCCATCTCTGATCGCTACCCTGAGCACTAAAAGCACAGACCGTTTTAAAGCCGCTAAAAAATTACAGCTTATTAGTCAAATTGACCCTGCCGTCATTTATCCTTATTTTGAAGTTTTTATTAAATTATTGGATAGCTCCTCCAACGTCCTGTTATGGAATAGCATTATTATTATTTCTTATCTGGTAGAAGTTGATACGAACCACCGTTTCGACAACATTTTCGGAACCTACTATCACCGGCTGTGGGACGGCAAACTGGTCACAGCAGCTAACATCCTGGCAAGTTCGGGACGTATCGCTCGATGCAGACCTGATCTGGCGGATAAAATCACAGCTGAACTCCTGAAGGTGGATGATATACCCCTTCCCACCCCGGAATGTCGTGAAGTGGCACGCAGCCATGTTCTGAATTCTTTTGCCGAATATCCAGAGCTCTTGAAACAAAACAAGACAGTTAAAGATTTCATTGCACGCTGTTCTACAAGTCACCGGCCGGCAGTAAAGAAAAAAGCTGAGGAATTGATCCTTTTATTTGGACAAATGGAACCCAGGCCATTTTATGCTTAAAACTCAAGTATTAATATATAATTCGAATACTACTTGTATTCTCTCCCCCTGATTCCAGTTAAAGCTTCAGACTCTTTCTCATATCTTTCTGCCAGGCATAATTTGAAAACCGGTATCCGTTGTACGAGAAACGCTGGTTATACCGGCAGCCTCATAATGAGTCGGGAATTATCCTCATAAATCTTCTTTCTATCTGCATCACTGATATCCATAGCATCTATGGCTCCAATAGTTTGCCTGATTACTCTTTCGCCGAATTGACCGGCAAAGGGGAAATCAGTTGCAAAAAGAACATGATCGGTACCAAAGAACGAACGTATCAGCATTAAACCAGGAGTATTACCATAGATAGCCGTGTCTGCGTAGAACATTTTAAAATACTCGATCGGCAATCTTGTCAGCCCGAGTTTATCTTTGCCTCGATGGATCATCTCCCGGTTGTCATGAAACGCTGATATTCTTTCCTGATAAAAGGGCACCATCGCTCCGCCGTGGTGAGTAATCACCTTTAAGGAAGGGTATTTTTCCAGTACTTTCCCAAATACCAGACGGGTCATCGCCAGCGTCGTTTCATACGGCCAACCGTAGGCGGTATCTGCCATATATTTTGAGTTTTTTTCGGTCTTGTAATCCTGGCCGGTTACCCCGATGGTAGGATGAATCCAGACCGGAAGATTAAATTTTGACATCATTTCAAAAAGGGGAAAGAACTCAGGCGAGTCCAAAGGTTTATCATTTACGTGGGAATATATTTGGACCCCTCTAAATCTCAGATCATTAATACATCGTTCGACTTCTTTCAAAGAACCATCAATATCACTGAGCGATACTGCGGCGACCGCAGCAGGAAATCTATCCGGGTATTTGATGGTGAGCTCACACATTTCATCATTGGCCAATCTGGTCAACTCTAAGGCCAGTTTTGGATCATGACAAATTTCTTCAATCGGCGGTCGGGATAATGTTAAAACCTGTAGCACCCCGTATTTATCCATTAAGCGGAATCGTCCCTCGAGGTCCCATAACGTCGGCAGGGTATTGTTTCCTGCCTGCTGGGTATGTCCGGGGAATTTAATGTCTATAGCTTCTTTATATTTTTTGGTCAGGATATGGGCATTGATATCTATTTTTAACATCCCGCTCTGGCACATTGTTTTATCCCTCCTGTACGATATTCCTATTGTACTTTCCGTATTAACCCACAATCATCTTGAGAAAGTCAATGGGGTAAACCGAGGAGGACCGCAAAATGGTTTCGCCTGCGATGGAATAAACGTTACAGGTCCTGGTGGATTCGTAGCTTCAAGAGGCTGAGCGGAGAATTTAAACATATAGTTCATTAAATCTAAGCCGGGGCTTACATTTTGGGCTATAATGAAATTAACAACCCATTGTGAATTCTCTATTTACCTTTGTTACTGATAATGTATATAATTCTTATTGAAGATAAGCTTATTAAATAAATATCAGGAGGAAAAAATGCAAGCAGATCCCAGGGTTATCGAGGTCTTGAATTCTCTATTGTCAGATGAACTAACAGCTGTTAATCAGTACATGGTACACTCTGAAATGTGTGATAATTGGGGTTATGAGAAACTTCACAAAGTAATCGAAAAACGAGCAATCGATGAAATGAAACATGCGGAAAAACTCATTGCTCGCATCATTTTCCTTGAAGGTATACCTATCGTCAGCAAACTTAATGAAATCAATATCGGATCTGACGTTCCCAAGATGTTTACTAATGATCATGGTTTGGAAGCCATGGCTATCAAGAATTATAATTCTGCGATTCTGGTCTGCGGCGAAGCAAAAGACTTTGCAACCCGTGAAATACTCGAGCATATCTTGAACGAAGAGGATGCACACATTGATGGAATTGAAGAAGTCCAGGATGAACTCGCTCAAATGGGGACCCAGATTTTCCTTTCTACCCAGATGGGCTAATTACATTTATATTTTTGAAAAAACGATCATACAAAGGCCCGACTTTGCAAAGTCGGGCTTTTATTTGACTCAAGTTAACTCTCTTTACAATTCTATAACTTTTAAGTTCGGAGAGAGGGTTAATCTGGGTTCGGTTACTGCTTGAATCTCTTCAACCGTCCAACTCGGAGCCACTTCTTCTAAGACCAGCCCTTTATCCGTGACCTCAATAACGGCAATATCCGTTACTACTAAGGAAACACATCCTGGAGCAGTTAAGGGTAAGGTGCACTGTTTTAAAAGTTTAGGTTTGCCGTCTCTGGTGGTATGTATCATTACGACTACTACCTTTTTGGCACCGATAGCCAGATCCATCGAGCCGCCGACATTTCCTACACCCCGGTCAGGTAAAACCCAGTTAGCCAGGTCTCCTTTTTCAGATACCTCCATAGCCCCCAACACCACCATGTCTACATGTTTACCGCGAATCATGGCAAAGGCTTCATCATGTGAAAAGAAGCACATTCCCAGTTTTCGTTTTACCGGCTGTCCGCCGGCATTGGTCAAATCAAGTTCAGCCTCCGCCGCCGTAGAAACGATCGGACCAAGTCCCAGGGCTCCATTCTCAGAATGGAAAATAACCTCCCGTCCTTCCGGAACGTAGTTCATACACTGGGTACCGATACCGACTCCAAGATTTACAACCATACCATCCTGAAACTCTTTGGCAACGCGCAAAGCCATTGTCTGTTCATCCATTCTATATTTCTCTACCATTTTTGCACCTCTTCTGCCGGCCTTAGAACTACCCTGTTTACATAGATACCCGGCGTAACAACTTCTTCAGGAGTAATCTCACCTAAATCTACCACTTCGTCCACTTCGGCAATCGTGACTTTAGCTGCTCCAGCCATCGTAGCATTAAAAGTTCGGGAAGTCCCTTGATAGACCAGATTACCCCAGCGGTCAGCCTTATGGGCATGAATAAGAGCAAAATCGGCTCTGAGAGCAAGTTCCAGAATATATTTCCTGCCCTCGAAATAACGAGTCTCTTTATCCGATTCGAAAACCGTACCGACCCCGGTCGGAGTAAAAAAAGCAGGGATGCCAGCTTTACCAGCACGTATTCTTTCTGACAGGTTTCCCTGGGGGACCATGTCCAGTTCAACCTGCCCTGCTTTTAACCGCTTCTCAAATTCATTGATATTTCCGGGGGACATTCCGCTTGCCCAGGAAACAATTGCTTTTTTTACCTGTCCATTTTCCACCAATAACCCAGGGTCATCCCACCAGGAAGGATATCTGGCGATGCTCTTCACTTTTTGCCCGAAAACTGGGATTAAAGTACGGCCCCAACCCGGCATATTACTGATCAAAGTCAAGTCTTTCGGACCTTTTTTAGCCAATGCTCTAATCAGCCAGCAAGGAGGTTCACCCGGACCACCGAAATACCCTATCATGATGGTAGCTCCATCATGGATATCCGCAATGGCTTCCTCGAAACTGCCTACAATTTTATTGATGGGCATGGTGAGTTCTCCTTGAATTATAATTACCCCGATCGCGATTATATGCTGTACAGGCGGGAAAAAAGTAATTAATGATTTAGTATGTTATGCACATATTTAAAATATGCGGCTATGGGGCAATGATAAACCACGATACTCTCAGTGTCAATCGGATTCGATTACAATCTTTTGACGCCGTACAATTGGGACTATATATTCCTGAGCCTTTTGTGAATTCATGACTTGCCAGATACTCTCGAATTATTAATTAACAAACGGATGCCCCCTTCGCGATTGTAACAAAGACCAACATTAACAAAATGAAAAACGTGAATTTTGTATATGGCAATGATGTTTATGTTACGATATTACTATGATATCATATTGATATATTATAGATGGGGAGGCATTTAATGACTGAAAAACAAACCAAAGTTCTGGATGATTATTATATTCTCGCTGAAGCCATGCTTCGCCGTCAACAAGCCACGGTGGTAGTCGCTGCGCGAACCCGGATCGTTGATGGGGCCGTTAGTATGGTGGAGATTGCGCTGAAACAACTTTCCGAAAGGCACCTGGTAGGACTCGATGAAGAGCGCCGAGAGGCCATAGTCAGCAATCTGCTGGTAGTTTTATGCAGTCAGTCTGCTGCGTCACCTGTTAGCAATACAGGAACACTTTATCAATGAGTACACTGAGTCAGAGTCGTCCCATGAAAGGAAAACGTAAAAACTATCTGTTACGCATTGACGAAGACCTGTGGAACGATCTTAATGAATGGGCTGAACAGGAATTTCGCAGCGTCAACGGTCAAATCGAACTGGTCCTTCAGCGCGCGTTAGAAGAACGGAAGAAAAAGCGCCGTAAAGAGCAGCAGCAAGAATAAATGGATCAAAATACCGGGAGGATTTTTTATCATGCGTGCAGTTGAAGTCAATCATATCACCAAGACTTACTCCGATAAGACGGCTGTAGATGACCTCTCTTTTTCCGTCTCCCAAAAAGAGATTTTTGGTCTCATCGGACCTAACGGTGCGGGGAAGACTACTACTATCCGAATGATCATGGATATTATCAAACCAGACTCCGGAGAAATTTCGATCCTGGGAGAAAAATTAAGCGAATCCCTTAAAAACAAGCTTGGCTACCTGCCAGAAGAAAGAGGGCTATACAAGAAGCTGAAAGTCATCGATTCTATCCTTTATTTAGCCTCCCTCAAAGGCATGGATATCCGGGCAGCTGAGGTAGAAGCAGACAAGCTGCTCAACCAGACCGGCATGTCTCCGAACAAGAACAAGAAGATCGAAGAGTTGAGCAAAGGCATGGGGCAAATAATCCAATTTATTGTTACTATCCTTCACGATCCGCAGCTGGTAATTCTGGATGAGCCTTTTTCAGGTCTTGACCCGGTTAATACCGAATTACTTAAAAAAATGGTTTTAGATTTGCGAAATCAGGGTAAAACCGTCATCCTGAGCACGCACCAGATGAACCAGGTTGAAGAACTCTGCGACCGGTTCTTGATGGTCGATCACGGACGTTCGGTCCTTTATGGGAGTCTCAGAGAAATCAAAGCCAGGTACCGAAGCAATTCAGTGATTCTGGACTACGAGGGTGCCCTTAAGCTGGTACCAGGTGTAGCCGAAAAGCGCATTCACAAAGATTATACCGAGCTATTACTTACCGGTGATACGACCCCTAAACAGGTCCTGGAACGGTTGGTCAATACCGGCATTATTATCAACCGTTTTGAGATATCCACACCATCATTAAACGAAATATTTATTGAAGTGGCAGGTAAAAACCATGAATAAGACCCTTCTAATTTTTAAACATGAACTTGTTAAAACCCTCAGGCGAACCGGATTCATCATATTAACTTTCGCTCTGCCAGTTCTCGCTTTGCTTGCGATCGGTATCTTTCAAATAGTATCGGGGGTTGCCAAACCGCCCGCTGAAGTAACTAAAATCGGATATGTGAACGAAGCTGTTGGTTTTAACCAGTTCCAGGAGCAGGGCAACATTACTCTTACCCCATACAGTACTTCAGAATCAGCCACACAAGCTTTGCTCAACAAGGATATTACAGACTACATCGTTATCCCACCGGATTTTGTGACAACCGGTACTATTAATCTGTATACCCTGCAAAGAGAGCTGGCTCCGCCGCCGGCAACGCTTACTGCCATTCAAAATTTTATCACTGGCAATTTGCTGGCGGGTAAGGTCCCGGCTGATATTATTACCAGAGTACAAAATCCCGTGAACACGGTAACTATTACACTGACACCTCAAGGAACCCCGGCGCCGGAACAGGGTGGTTTTGCCAATTTTATTATTCCGGGGGTATTTAGTTTTTTATTGGCGCTCTCATTAATGTTCACTTCTACTTATGTGCTTCAAAGTCTCGCTGAAGAAAAGGAAAACAGGTTAATGGAGATCCTTTTATCATCCGTCTCAACCCGTCAACTGTTGTCCGGTAAGGTGCTTGGACTCGGGGTAGCCGGACTGATCCAGGTAATCATCTGGGTAATTACACTACCGCTTCTTTTAAACCTGGCGTCCTCTTCTATAGGGGGATTCATCAGTACCATTCATGTACCTGTGATCTTTTGGGTTCTGGGTGTGGTCTATTTTATTCTTGGCTATGCGGTATTTGCGGTATTATCCGCATGTATAGCTGCCATTACTTCTACTCTCCAGGAAGCCCAGGGTCTCTCGGCGATGTATACGCTTTTTAATGTGGCTCCCTTCTGGTTTTTTTCGGTTATTATGATTTTTCCCACCAGTCCGATCTGGGTTGTTTTTACGATTTTCCCACTGACTGCGCCGGTGTTGACTATGATTCGAATGGGACTGACCGGCGTCCCGGCCTGGCAACTAGCCGTTAGCATAGCTGTACTGTTGGTGTCCATCATCGGAGGTCTTTGGCTGGCGGGCAGACT
This sequence comes from Dehalococcoidia bacterium UBA3254, assembly GCA_002362735.1. Next base: position 179 of record DEUU01000026.1, on the reverse strand, counting down.
TTTAAGGATCTATATGCTAATGTACGGGAAGAGACCGAATGTGGGTTCTATAATAAAGAATCTTCGCAACGCCTAGTACATGAACACAATAGAGGAGACTGATAAATCTTTCTCAGTTTCTTCGCCCAGTTTTTTTCGTTATGTCACCCCTCTATTGTCATTCCGGACTTGATAGATGT
>DEUU01000431.1 GCA_002362735.1 Dehalococcoidia bacterium UBA3254 | reverse complement strand
ATACCTGAGCTATGATTGATCTATTCACCGACGACAGGCTGGAACATCCGGTCGCTGCCATAGTCCGGGCTAGCTCCGCTGTTATCTGATTGATAAGATTTTCAACTCCATGAGATCCACCTGCTCCCCAGGCCAGAAAGATCGAACTGGCAAAACCTGCGGCTTTAGCACCTAAAGCTAATACCTTTAGAACATCGTTCCCGTTTTTAAAGCCGGTATCTACCAGTACAGTGATCCTGCCTCCCACCGCTTCGACGATATCCGTTAGGGCTATGGTGGAAGGTATCGCAAATTCAATCGAGGCTGAACCATGAGTAGTAACAATAATAGCACGGGCTCCGATGCGTACAGCCTCTTCGGCATCCTGAACACTTAAAACTCCCTTTATAATAAACGGCAGCTTCGTTGAGGATATCAATTGTCTCAGCATATCCGTGTCCTGCGGGGCAAATACTTCCGCCATGTCCACCGTATCTCCCCTTGACGCTCCATAAAAATGGTCAATGTCCATGCCGACGGCAATACACCCCCGGGTTTCTGCATCCTTAAGCTTTTTGTAAATTAATTCGGTGCTCTTATATGGTTTGATAATCTTGACTACAGGCACACCGGTATCTATGGCGCTCTGAAGCTCGGATGAGCCGCCGATTCCTATCATCAACAATGAGCCGGCATTCTTTAACCCGATGGCAATATCGGTTATGGCCGTCTCCGAGAGTTCGTTAAACCCCGATAGAGGAGAGCAAAATATGGGCGTTTTTAGCTTCAAGCCAAAGATCTCAAGACTTGTATCAACCCTGGAAGGGTTAAAAAATCTGGGTTTGAAAAACAAAGAGTCCAGATACCTGCGGTTCGCCGATAGTATGGCGCTGTCAGGGTTGCCTGGTGGTAAAATCCTTTTATATCCGATTTCGGCCAGCCTTTCTTTGCCTCTTGCATATATCTGGGTTATCGTTAGCATCTTTTCGCTTTCAGTCATGATTTCCTCCGATATGACTTCATTTTAAATCGTAAATTTCATTTCCAGGATTATATAATAACCTTACGATACTGTCAAGACGTTACGTCATATCCCTCACGTTACGTCTTGACTTCATTTCAGGACGATGCTATAATGCCTATTTATTAAGAACCGAATAAAGGAGATTACCATTATCTCTCAACTCCAAATAAGCGAGGTTGCCAAAAGAGCCGGAGTCAGCATTCGTACCGTCCGCTTCTACGACGAAAAAGGACTTTTACATCCTTCCAGCTACACGTCCGGCGGCATCCGGCTTTATTCGGTGCAAGACGTGAACAGGCTCATCTTTATCCGCCAACTAAAAATCTTAGGTATGAGCATCGAAGAAATCAAGCTGCGCCTGATGAACATCCCTGGATCGCCGGACCGGAAGACTCGTGCTGAGCATACCCTGGAACTATTACGCATGCAAAAGAAAAAAGTTGGGGAAGAAATGGCCAATCTGAAGGCTCTGGAGAAGGAAATCGACTTCTCACTTGAAAAAGTGAATCAGTGTCTGGGATGCAAGGCCAAAAAATGCCGGGAACAGTGCCCCAGTATTGGCTCTGTATTATAGTATCCGAATTGCCTCTTTATGATTTCAATAAACTAATCTTTCAAAACTTACGGGTAACATCGTTCTTTCATCGAATGGAGATTTTATTTTTTATTTCTATTCGGGTTTCGTGGGATAGTCTACCGATGTTCTGCCGCAAGAAGACTATCAGGTCGTAGCCGCCCACCCGATTAATTTTCTCGACATTTAATTTTAAATTAACTGAATTTTGAGCTCCAGGAGGCAGGTCCAGATCTACGGCCTGAGCCCGGGCGGTCCATTCCCGGTCCGGTTTATCGTTCGGGCGGATCAGGCAAGAAACTCCTCCGATTATCTCAAATTGTCCACGGTTCATTACCGTCAATATGATCGTAGGGATGTCTCCAGGATGATATTCATTTTTATCCAGAGTGACTGATATCAGGTCCAAGGGCTGGAAATCACCAGCGGTCTGCTGGTTTTGTATACTTACCATTCCCTGAACATCTGACTCGGTTAAGATCCGGTCAGCTCCGGGACGCAGATGGTTGGGGCTTTCGAATTGATCCTTCTGGAAAGTGAGAGACGGATCCCGCAGGATATGAACATAAACTGGATCGATAAACTGGGTAAGATATTTAGTCTGGGCGTCCAGAATGCCTACCCGAGCGCCAGCCTGGATAGCCTTATCCCATTCCGGCTGGTAGGCTAGATATAACTGAAAATGTCTGGCGCGGGCTAAATTAGTCATATATCGGAAAGCGGTGGTAGTATCAGTTGTAGCATTGAAGCCGGCAAAATAAAAGTCGGGAAGATGTTGGCCGACATCCATGATACCCTGCGGGTCTGTCGAACCGCGAACATAATCATGAGATGGCTGTTTAGGTTGCACTCCAAAATCAAACAATTTCCAGGGCTTCAGTAATCGATCTCGTAAAATATCCGCATCAGAATAAATCACACCATAGCGGGTAAGCGCCAAATTTTTTAATTCATTAGCCTGCCAGGCAGGAGATGGAGCATAGCGGTCCCAGTAATTCCACGGCAGATGGACCACAGCCATGAATTCTACATTGTGCACCCGTTGATATCC
>DEUU01000285.1 GCA_002362735.1 Dehalococcoidia bacterium UBA3254 | reverse complement strand
CGCCATTAGGTACCCTTCCCCGTAAGACCCGGTAGCCGGCCAGGAATCTCCTCCCGTTGCCAGAATTACCGCCTGTGCCGGATATTCTTCCTCTGCTATCCGGACCCCGGTGACCTCTCCACCTTTCTTCATGATTTCTCTTACCTTTACCCCGGTTTGTAGCTGGACCTCATGATCCTTTAAATAGAGTTTAAAAGCCCGGACGACATCCTGAGCATCATCAGAAGCTGGAAAGATGCGGCCGCCCCTTTCCAGTTTGGTCTCCACGCTATAGTGCCGCAAAAAGGCTAATAATTCATCTTTAAAAAATCGCTTAAAAGCTCCGTAGAGGAAACGGCCGTTGGAACCATATGCCAGTATAAAATCTTCCAGGTCGCGGGAATTGGTGAGATTACAGCGGGTCTTTCCGCTGATCAAAATCTTGTTACCGGGCTGCTTCATCTTTTCCAGGAGCAAAACTTGAGCGCCACTTTGAGCTGCTCTGCCGGCCGCCATCATGCCGCCAGCTCCAGCACCAATGACTATGATTCTATTTTCTGTATGCTGCACTAGATAAAGCTAACATAGTTGGGATGGAATTTCAAAATCTCTTTTCTGTCATTTTGTTGGCTGAGCAGATCTCTCAGGGTTAGCAGCCATGGCTTTAGTCGGTTGTATTTTTTGCGGTTGCGGTTCCTGTTCTTCCTCAGGTATAATAGGTTCATTAAAAACCTTCTCCAACTCAGGACCTTCGAGTGTTTCGGCAATGATAAGCTTTTCTGCCAGATGTACCAACCGCGCAATGTTCTCATGTAATATTTTCCTGGCAGTATCGTCTGCGGTATCTATCAAGCCTCTCACTTCTTCATCGATCTGTCTGGCCACCTCTTCACCGTAATCCCGACGTTGAGCGCCAAAGTAAGCTTCGTCTTCTTCTCCTCCTCCGAAAGTCCGCAAGGGAAGATTTTCGCTCATACCATACTCAGTGATCATTTTACGCGCCAGTGTAGTAGCCTGTTTAATATCGCTATGAGGCCCGGTTGTTACTTCGTGAAATATTAACTCTTCAGCAGCGTGCCCGCCGAGAAAGGTCGCCAGGGTATCTTTAAACTGTGATCGAGTCATCAGGAAACGCTCCTCAACGGGAAGAAGCCTGGTATATCCCCCTACCCCACCCCGGGCAATGATGGATACTTTATGGACCGGATCTGCATTAGGCAGCATGCGGGCTACCAGAGCATGACCGGCTTCATGGTATGCCGCCACCCTTTTCTCCTGCTGATTTACCTTGCGACTCCTTCTTTGCGGTCCGGCTACAATCCGATCAATAGCTTCTTCAATTTCATCCATTCCGATGGAGGTCTCGTTTCTTCTGGCGGTTAAAATGGCAGCCTCATTTGCCAGGTTTGCGATATCTGCTCCACTAAAACCATGAGTCTCTTTAGCAACAGTTTCTAATTCAACCGATTTATCCAGAGGTTTGCCTACCATATGAACCTTAATAATAGCCAGACGCTCACCTACATCGGGAAGGTCAAGAGTAACACGGCGGTCGAACCGTCCGGGACGTAAAAGAGCCGGATCCAGTACATCAGGACGGTTAGTTGCTGCCAGAACGATGACTCCCGCGTTTGGCGTGAAACCATCCATTTCAGTGAGAATCTGATTCAGAGTCTGCTCTCTTTCCTCGTGGCTGCTACCACCCAGGCCGCTGCCGCGTCTGCGTCCCACTGCATCGATTTCATCGATGAAAATAATGCAAGGCCGGTTCTGCTTGGCTTGTTCGAACAGATCACGCACTCGCGAAGCACCCACTCCGACAAATACTTCTACGAATTCACTACCACTGATGGAGAAGAAAGGCACTCCGGCTTCACCTGCCACAGCCCTGGCAAGCAGCGTTTTTCCTGTACCCGGTGGACCAACCAGGAGGATGCCCTTGGGTATTCGAGCGCCTACTGCTTGAAATTTACTGCGATTTTTCAAAAATTCAACAACTTCATGAAGGTCCTGTTTCGCTTCCTCTTCACCCGCAACATCTGTAAAAGTGACCGTAGGAGTACTCCCCGTATTTAAACGAGCTTTGCTGCGACTAAAATTAGTCACTTGACTTCGGACGCCTCCTCCTGACCGAAACAGGAAAAACAGCAACACAAAAAGAAGGATCAGAGGTAACCAGCTAATAAACGAATTCCCGAAGCTGTTTCCAGAGCTGGAAACCGTAGAATATTGTGCCGGAAGTACCAGACCTAACTGCTGTAAATCAGCCAGATTTAGACTATCTGTATTCGCTGCCAGGATTGCACCATCAGTAATTGACGCTGGATCGCCGTTAGAGTCCTTAATTTGAATCGGACTACCCTTGACTGCCGCGGTTAAAGTCATTATGCCATTATTCGGATCTAATACAAGATTTTGAATATTGCTATTTTTTGATAGAGTAATGGCTTCACTCAATGTAATTTCTACTGCATTTGGAGGGATTACCGGAGCACAAGCAGTTAAAGAAACTATAGCGAAAATGATGAGACCGGCGATAAACAAGACTATCTTCATCATGTCTTCCTTCAATTCATTATATTAAATTTATTAAAATTTCATAGCTAACGTGAGGGCCTTGAGATATAATTTACATTCAATATTCATATTGACTTTAGCCCTTTGAACCAATATGCTAAATTATGAATATGGAAAATCGAAAGAATCAGTCTGTACAAGAAATCGCGCCCGGCATCTTCTGGATAAAATTGCCTTTGGGTGAGGATAGAGAATCTTTACTCCCGCATGTCAACGTTTACCTGATTGAAGGCACCCGCGGATGGTTCTTGATTGACACCGGTTGGTATACACCGGAGACTCAGAGAGTATTGGAATCAGCGCTAAAGTGTTTAAATCTGTCACTAACCGATATCAGTACTATTATCATTACTCACAGTCACCCCGATCATTTTGGACTGGCGGGTAGAATAAAACATCTCTCGCCAAAAACCCAGGTATTGATGAACCGGTGGGAATCAGATTTAATAGAGGCTCGTTATATTCGTTTCGCCGAACCACAGGAAAAAATGACTAACCTTATGGAGAGCCATGGCGTTCCCAGTTCATTATTAAATGAGTTGGAGAACGCCTTCATGCCGGCACTGGAATTTGTGACAGTGACTCTCCCGGACCATATTTTATATTCCGGAGAAATTATTCATACCGGTATTTATGATCTTGAGGTTATCTGGACTCCAGGCCACTCATCAGGGCATATCTGTTTATTTGAGCCTCAAAATGGGCTTCTTTTCTCCGGTGATCATATTCTTCCTACGATTAGCCCGAACGTCAGTTATCATATTTTGTCGGGAGATAATCCCATGGGAGATTATATTTATGCCCTCAATAAGCTCATAAACTTACCTGTCAACCGTGTTCATCCAGGCCATGAATACCCGTTCGCGGACTTGAAAGGTCGGATTAAAGCCATTCTGGAGCACCATCATGACCGCGAAGAAAAAATTCAGCGGCTGATCAATCACGGGCTTCATAGTTCTTACGAAGTCGCCTCGTTATTCGATTGGAATGCGGCAGAGACTACCTGGGAACAATTCCCGCCAATTAAAAAAAGATTGGCGGTTACTGAAATTATGTCTCATCTGGAACATATGCGCTGGGAAGGCACTCTCAGAAGGACGATCAAAGATAACCACGTATATTATAGTACTATCTGAGAATAATCACTCTGCCTTTCGTGACTATATTCAAAAATATCCATTCCTGGTTATGCCATTGAGCAAATCCACTGAATACGCCATAAAACAGCATCGAGAACCGCTTATCTGCCGTTGCACCTCCATCGCTATATTGTTATACTGATGGCGAGAAGCAATCCTTCAGGTTAACTCATGGACTGAAGGTTGCAGGAGGACTTGATGAAACGTTTAAACATTTTTAGCGCTGCTATCCTCGTTATTGCAGTCGCACTGATGCTCATAACTCCCGGTTGTTTCGGCAGCACCGGCATAACGGGCAATTCCGCCACTACAACTCCGACAATGGTAAAACCTCAACCGCGGATCGCAAACGTGGTAGCTACCACGAGCGGGACTAAAAGCGCTTACTACGCCACACTGGATATCAAAGTAAAGAATGATGGCGCCGAAGGTATCATTCTGGTAAGAGCAACCGTTACACAAAGCAGCAAAAGCAGCCAAAACGAGATGCCTGTCTTTCTAAAACAGGGTGAAGAGCATGAATTGAAAATGACCTTTCCTCTGGTCTGGGAAGGTGGGGAATTTACCTCAGACGTTCAGGCGGTGATTCCCTAGTCTTCATCGTGTTCAGCAGCGTAAGCCCGAAGTCGCATCGTCTCTTTAAGGATCTTCTTGCGTAAGCGGATGTTCTGAGGTGTGACTTCAACCAATTCATCTTTATTGATGAAATCGATTGACTGTTCCAGGCTCATACGAATTGGAGGAGTCAATTTGATAGCTACATCCGAAGTGGAAGATCGAATATTAGTCAATTTCTTGGCTTTACAGACATTAATTGAAACATCTCGCGGGCGGTTGGTTTGCCCTATTATCATGCCTTCATAGACCATGGTTCCCGGATCTATAAAGGTCAACCCACGCTCTTGTGCCACGTTCAAACCATAAGTCACCGCTTCGCCGGTTTCCGCGGCTACCAATACACTTCCTCCACGGGTAGACTCAATTTCACCCGCCCACGGCTGGTAGCCAATAAACATACTGTTCATTACACCTTCACCCTTCGTGGCGGTCAAAAAGGCACTGCGGAACCCAATCAATCCTTTAGTAGGAATCCTGTACTCCATTCTCACATTGCTTTTCCCGTCATTGTACATATTAGTCATCTGGGCTTGACGGTTACTCAGCAATTCGGTAATAACACCGATATTTTCCTCTCTTATGTCAAGAGTAAGAGTTTCGACAGGCTCCATCATCTTGCCGTCGATTTCTTTGATGATCGCTTCAGGCTTGGAGACTTCGAATTCGTATCCTTCCCTCCGCATCGTTTCGATGAGGATGGAGAGATGCAATTCTCCTCTTCCGGAGACCAAAAAAGTGTCCGGACTATCCGTATCCTGAACCCTGAGGCTCAGGTTAGTTTCAAGTTCCCGATACAATCTTTCCCGCAGCTGCCGGGTAGTCGAATATTTACCCTCACGCCCGGAAAATGGGGAGGTATTAACGCCGAAGGTCATTTTTACCGTGGGTTCAGTGATATCGATGCGGGGCAGAGCATCGGGCTTTTCAGGACTGGCAAGGGTATCACCAATACTGGCCTTTTCCATGCCCGTAATGGCAATGATATCTCCCGCGGAAGCCTCTGTCACTTCCTCTCTCTTCAAACCTAAATGGGTAAAGACCTGTCCTACCTCAAATGGAGTCTGGCTCCCATCTGCGTTCAAGACTAACAGGCGGTCGTGAGGAGACACCTTGCCCCGCCAGATCCGACCGATGGAGATTTTACCTTTATGAGTATCATAGTCCAGGTTAGAGACCAGCATCTGAAAGGGGCCTTCCTCAATAATCGGAGGAGGCACTTCCTTTAAAATAGCTTCAAAAAGCGGGATCAGATCGGAACCGCGCGCATCAGGATCGGTAGTAGCCCAGCCTTCCCGTCCACTCGCGTAAATAACCGGAAAATCGAGCTGGTCCTCGCTGATCGCCAGTTCCAGGAACAGGTCCTGGACCAGATTTAAAACGTCCGGGATACGGGCATTCTCACGGTCTATTTTGTTAATAATAACAATGGGTTTGATCTTTTTCTCTAAAGCTTTTTTTAAGACAACCTTGGTCTGCGGCATCGGACCATCAACCGCATCGATAAGCAACAAACACCCATCCGCCATATTAATGACCCTCTCCACCTCACCACCAAAGTCAGCATGCCCGGGCGTATCGATGATATTGATTTTAACCCCTTTATAGGTGACCGCTGTGTTTTTAGCCAGGATAGTAATGCCCCTCTCTCTCTCCAGAGCATTACTGTCCATGATACACTCACCAGTCTGTTGATTTTCCCGGAAAACTTTACTTTGTTTCAGCAGTCCATCAACCAGGGTGGTTTTTCCATGGTCAACATGGGCAATAATGGCGATATTTCTTAAATCACTTCTATAATTCATATTAATTATTTTCAGTTTTTCGCACGAAACTCCCCTTTCCATACCTCTGGCCTTATTTTAAAAAAAGTTGTTGCCGGAAGCGTGGATAAAGGGGTAAAGTCAGCAGAACACGGTTATATTTTTGGGTTAGGGCAAACTTAGGCCAGGGCTTTTCATCCCTGGCCTGTGTCAACTTGGATCCGGTTTTTATCTAGAAGTCTGATTTTGCCTCATCTGGCTATAGCAGGTACTACAATAAACTGGTCTACCCTGTCTTGGTTCAAAAGGTACTTCGGTTTCCTTGCCGCATTGTGCGCAAACTGCCGGGTACTTTTGCAGATTTGACCTCCCTCCGCCGTTGCCCCTGTCTGCTTTCCTTGATTGACGACAAGGTAGGCAGCGCTTAGGCTCGTTAGTATAACCTTTCTGTG
>DEUU01000038.1:17369-17729 GCA_002362735.1 Dehalococcoidia bacterium UBA3254 | reverse complement strand
AAACATCTACTAGCTTTCCAGTAAAGTCCGTATCTACAGCAGAAGAAGACGCCCAAAGATTTACTACAATTGGTCCGGTTACCTCAAGGTCGGTTTCCAGTGGCTCAGAGGTGTAAACCAGCACATCAGGACGCTCCTCTATCTTTCGCTGGTCTCCTACTCCAGTGGATCGATCATTAAAGCTTCGAACTCCTCCTAAGGTAGGCACCGGATTAATCGGATCATAAAGATAGATATCGTTTTGTTCCTCACCTGGAGTCTCAACGCTCAAAGAACCGTCGCCAAAGCGGCTATTGGCATGACCGCTACTATGTAAATAATATTTAGTATATTGAGTCCTGGCCAGAGGCCACTCATTCT
>DEUU01000038.1:4017-17130 GCA_002362735.1 Dehalococcoidia bacterium UBA3254 | reverse complement strand
GTCCTGGCCAGAGGCCACTCATTCTCATTCCGCCAGACGTTATCACCCATCACAAAGATGCGTACAGGTGGTTCGTCCAGGATACCATTTTCGATGCCTTTTAACCAGTAATTATACCACTTAAGTTGTATGCCAGTGATATCAACAGATTCCCCTGAGGCCGATTTACTAAAATCCAGCTCTCCAACTTTACTTTCAAATAATAATGAGTGAACCCAGGGACCAATAATTACCCGATTCTTCCTGGCAATTTCTGAGCCACCTTTTTGCTTCAAATTAACGTAACTTGCCAAAACACCGCTCACGTGGGGATCGAACCAGCCGCTGATATGGAGGGCAGGTACGGTTACTTTTTCAACAGGAATGGGACTATGAAGCTGCTGCCAATAAGTATCATCATCAATATGTTCTAATAAATCTGTATATAAGGAGGCTCCACCATTCTCTTTAACTAACTTAGCGATGGGGACATCCTTTAATGGTAAGACCTGATATTGATCTTGAATATTATCTGCGATCTTTGCAAGCTGAATTTGCAGAGAGGTAAAATCGTCATGATTCAACTTGTTTCTAACAAGCTCATTGGCTACCCACATTAAATAGACCCTTATAAGCTCCATACAGAATATATTACTTTTAATAAAGGGAGCCCCACGGTGAATAGAGCAAATCATAGGGACGATCGTTTTCAGATGAGGAGGCTGGGTTATGGCTGTTAACCATTGAGTATGTCCACCATATGATCCGCCATACATACCGATATTCCCATCGCACCAGGGTTGGGAAGCGATCCATTCCACCGTATCGTAACCATCTTCCGGATCTTGACGCTGAGGATAAAATTCTCCACCGGAAGTTCCCGTACCTCGGCAATCCTGAATGATAACGGCATAGCCAGCTTTGGCTATTCTATGGATATCTAAAAAACTTTGGGCATTAGAAAAAAAAAGCTTTTTATAAGGTAAGCGAGATATAATGGCTGGACATCTGCCGTCGCTATCCGGTCTGTATATATCCGCATACAGAATAGTTTCATCCCTCATTTTGATGGGAGCATTAAATTCTAATTTGATTGAATTTCGAGACAACAATTATTTTTCTCCTAATAACGCTATATAGTCCTTTCATCTCTAGCCTGCATTATTGTGGAAGATTTTTTAAGCAAAATTCCCTTTTCTACTAATTTTCCTTATAATTAGTAGAATTATAACCCATGGGTGCAGCTAATACGATTATCCTTGTTGACAGTTTATATTTTACATACAATTTGTGACAGCTAGGTTGTCACATTTAAAAAAGTAAGGTTAAATTTCCAGTGAGGTGGGGGGATATGGACAAAACATATATGAAAAGAGATAGGACGGCAAGATTATTAAGAGTCCAGATGCTACTATCAGAATATCCTCAGGGGATAAGAATAGAAGAGATCGCCGATAAATGTACGGTCAGCAAGAGAACCGCCTATCGTGACCTGATAGCCCTTGAATCCGAGTTGGGAGTACCTATCTGGGAAGAAGGTAATAAGCGAGGCGTGACTGAAGGCTACTTCTTACCGCCAATCAGTTTCACTCGAGTTGAAGCCGCAAACCTTTTTCTCGCTATACGCTTGCTCCGAAGGTATGCCCATCTGGATAAATCAACTTTAATTTCAACTTTCATGAAATTATATGCTGCCGTCCCGCCTATTCTACAAAACCAGATACAATATGTAATTAAAGATCTTGAAGACCAAAAGCCGGATAAAAGGATTATCTCCAACTATAATAAGGTTATTGAGGCCTGGCTGTCTCAGCATGCGATTAAAATTCGCTATCAAACACTATCCGATGAGGAACCCATAGAGCGTACTATTGAGCCGTATTATATTGAACCTTCAACAAGGAGAAGCACCTCCTATTTAATTTCCTATTGTCGCTATTGTCAATCAATTATTGTGATTAATGTTGATCATATTGTAGGGGAGGTGGTGACACTACCCGAGATATATCATATTCCGGTTAATTTCAATGCTATCGATTACCTTAAATCGTCTTGGGATGTCCGGCAAGGCAGCAAACCGCAGATAATTAAGCTACATATAAGCCAAAGATTAGGCAGTACCCTGAAATATAGCATTCTGCACCCATCACAGAAATTTGAACAATTGAATGATGGGTCAGTAATATTGACTCTAAAGCTCTCCTACAGTGGAGATTTTTGTGCGTGGATATTGGGATGGGGAGATGATATAGAAGTCCTGGAGCCGGGGGATCTGAAAAGATGGGTTATTGATATTAACCGATCAGTGCGGTGTATTTATAAAACTAACGAGCTACCTTCTCATTCAATATTTAGTAATCCAAAGAGATGGATGGATAATCTAAACATCGCAGACACAGAATTAACAGATAACCAATGGGCTCTAATCAATAAGATTCTACCTTCTAAACCGTGGACAGGACGTCCGCGGGTGAATGATAGGAGGACCATTAACGGTATCCTTTGGGTACTCCGAAATGGTTTCAGTTGGGCTGACATTCCGTCCAAGTATGGTGCGCCTTCGACCTGTAACTCCAGATTTCTATCCTGGGGAAAAAGCGGCCTCTGGGGGAAAATCTGTCAGATTTTGGTAGGCTCTCTGGATGAAGCCCAACGATCAGCAGTAGGAGAAGCTATTTCAGGAAGCCGGGTTTCTCACAAATACACTTGAAAGAGAATAGCAATTCCAGGAAATTTAGATAGAAAAATGGATAAATCCCTCTCACTAGTTTCTGGAAAATAGTCATCCAGTATCTATCCCCTTCATTCTCTAGAATATCTACAAGTGCTATGATTACGTTAGTCGCTTCGGCGATCCCGGCTGCCGAGGGACGGGTCACAAACCCTGACTCATGCCATCATATCTTTGCAAACATCTGATTTGGTGGGTGGTAAAAGGATCGGAGCAATGACCTCGGCTATTCTATGACGCTGGTTCTCCATTTTTCCTCTCCAATATTCAATTTTTAACTGATTTTTTAACCCAAAATATCAGGAGTATCAACCAATTGAACCATTAACCTCAGCCTAATCATAGGGTAGCAAGCCTTATGAGGTCATTAGTTCTCCTCCCTTATCTTATATTTAATAATATTGCACCTTTTGGGTATGTTTCGGTATAAGAACTAAAAAGATTTTGGTAATAAATGAGAAATTAATTATTAATATCCATAATACCGGCTGGTAGGGTTACTTCGAATAACATTTTCTTTCTGGATGTTGGTTATTCTAATGTAGGTCCCAGGTTTCAACGGCTTTCCTGAGAGCCAGTAAATTAGCATGCGGAACATCTAACGGATAGGTGCAACCCGGAGTAATAATTAGGCTTCTTCCATTCATTTGTTTGATTGCATCGTGAACCTGCATAGTTACATTTTGTGGCATTCCAAATCTTAAGGTTTGATATTGCTCTACGCCACCCATAAGGATGCCAGGAAAAATTCTACTGCCTTCGGTTAAATTAAATTGAGTGGTCCGATCGTGCCAGTTCAAGGCTTGTACAGGGTAATCTGCTAATTGTTTAATCATGGGGTGTTGCCCATGGAGATGCAAGATATTCAACCATCCATCCCTGGCTACCTGAAGCACAGCCAAATCCCCCGGCCGGCCATATCTCTGATATTCTTGTTCATTCATCAGTTCATGGCTAGCGAATCTAGTTGAGAGAAATATGCCATCTGCGCCTGCGTTTATGGCTGCCCTGGCGAAACTGGCATTTGTTTCAGCTAATGCCTCAATTGCTGGTTCCACTCGTTCAGGATGGCTCCGTAAATGTGAAAGAAAGTTATCGTCCCCCGCGAGATAAGCCGCTATCGAAAGAGGATTGAACATAGTTGCAACGACCGGAGTTTCAGGGTCCTTCTGTTTTATAATCATCCGCAACGCTTCCAAATGCCAACCGTAAATTCCCCGGTTTATGTCTAAAGGTTTAATCCGATCCCAATCTTCGATTTTTTTGATCACATACTCCAGATAAACTCTATCTCCAATCAAACTACCCTGATAATCATGTTTTACGCCATAATCAGTCACAGTATAGGTCGAAGACACTGGCAGTTTAATAAAATCTAAATCGTATTTTTTCTGAAAATCCAAAGCCACTACAGCTAGTGATTCTGAAGATTGGTCATCTCCTGGCCAATGTCTCCAAAAGGCCACCGGTACACGGTCCACAGATTTGCCCGCTAGAACCGCCTTCAGCCGTTCTCGTTTGGACATCTTAGCCACAAGCAGATTCCTCGATGTATTATATTTTTCTAATTCCATTCTATTCCATATTTAAGGCTCAGTATTGGGTTCATCATTACCGCGCTCTTTAGCGTATTCATCTTTAAACGCCATTTTAAACCTTCCACCCATAATACTCGTTTCAATTAGCCCTCATTCGAGCAGAGCTATGGAAGTTAGTCTATTTCTTTATTCGGTCCACCCTGTACAAACCTGCTCAATTTATGATAGCCTGAAATCAGAATCAAAATCATGGACGTTGTGATAGATAACCGACAAGTCAAGATAATGCGGATGGAGTTAGGTTCCTGGTCTACTAACGCCTATATTGTGGTTTGTCCGCAGACCCGGGATAGTGCCTTAATAGATGCTCCTGCCGGAGCCGAGAGTATTATCAAAAATCTTGGAAGCACCAATCTTAAATATGTCCTGTTGTCTCACAGCCATCTCGATCATATCGAAGGTCTGCGGGTTATTCGAGAACAGTTCCCGGCGCCGCTGGCCGTCCATATAGCTGAAAATAAGAACGGGCTACCTTTTCCACCTGAGATTCTACTTAAGGATGGAGACATCATTTGCGTAGGCAAGGTTAAGATGGAAGTTCTTTTTACCCCCGGCCATACTCCCGGAAGCATATGTTTCAGAATAGCGGATTATCTGCTCTCAGGGGACACCATCTTCCCGGGCGGACCTGGCAGGACGGATACTTCTGCTGATTTTAGACGGATTCTTAGATCACTAGAGAAAAAAATCTTTATCCTTCATGACGATCTGAAAATATTCCCCGGGCATGGGGATTCTACTACCTTGAAGCAGGAAAAAAACGGATTTAGTGCCTTTAACTCACGACCGCGCAATCCTGATTTATACGGGGATGTGACCTGGATTTAATTTCTTCTTTCTTTCCGTAAAATAAGGAGGCGAAGTAATGCTCTTTCTGGCATACTATAGTGCGAAAACCACACAGACTTGTTCCTTTCCTTTTTGAAGCTTCCGTGACAGTTTCTGTAAATATAATACGTCAAAAGCCAGTAACAGGTAAGCAAACTCTCGGAAGCTAAAATCTTTGGGTTGATAGCGGACTGCCTCAAACATGACTTTTTCCTGCTAATCGCAGTGTGAGTAAATCTGTTCTATCTTACCCTTTCGTGCCAGCGTTCGACCATTCGCGAATATTAGGACAACTCGGATTATTTCGTATTATATCATTTCCTAGTTTAGTGTTTATATGTCGGAATATGATTGCCTGGATGTTTTCAAAATAATCGTTGCAGATAAAAGTCTCAACATTATTTGGAGCACTTTTGAGGGAGCATACCGAGGACTTCATTGTGTTGCCTACAGGCATATTCCTGCGCGAGTTTATAATAGCATTAAGGAAAGGAATGCCAGATGCGCTCCTTTGGATCTTCTAGATAAAATTATTTGTATTGTTATTGAACCGTTAACAACTCTACTAGTAAGTTGATACTCTCGAGGTTCTCCAGGTTTTCTAGCAGATTCAATAATCTTTCTGCATTTCTCCTGTTTATTGTTTGGGCAAATTCAATATTTACCCAGAACTTGGCTTTTACATCAGCCCTTGAGATTGGATTCCTTAAATAGTCACCCTTACCACAATTAATGAATTCAACGGCTTCTTTCCCATCCTTCATTATCACCTTGATTTTAGCGGTGTGTAAATCCGCTCCTGGCAATTCTAACAGTCTTACCTTGCTGATAATGCCGCTAATTTGACGGTCCTTTATGGCTTGTTCAAGAAAATGCTCAGGTCTAACACTCTTTTTCAACAAAGCATTAGCTACTGTATATTTATAGCTCCAAATTGCTTTGACCTGCGGGAAGTCTCCTATCTCGGGTTCGAAAGGCTGTGCACAAAAATGGTCTAAGCCATCACGTGAAACATAGAGATTAATCTCCTGGATATCCGGTGGCTCGAAAGTATGTTTATGAGCAATTGCCAGGGCACAGTCAATGGCTGCATGAGTTACTCGACAGCATGGATAAGGTTTAATGATGCCATCGCTATAGTATTTACTACCCAGGTCTCTGATCAGCACATCGGGGTTAGTACAGCCTCCCGTATAGACGCTATAGTATCCATATTTACCGAACAATACATCCTTTGGTCCAGTCCACCCTGCCTGGGCTAACTCTGCTGAAAAAATACCACCTTTGGCTGCTAACCCCTGCGGCAACTTAAAAGCAAGCGCTCTATCCTGGATATGCTGGAAGGTACTACCAAGTTGATTAAGAACAATTCCGAAAGCATTTCTCATCTGGTTATCATCTAAACCCAGTATTCGCCCGGCAATAGCTGTAGCACCAAAAGCGTTTACGGTACCGATATTGTCCCATTTTTGAGTAAAATCAAAGCCGGAACCAGCTAATATTCTTGAGGTTATATCCTCACCTGCCAGGAGAGCACTGAGCAATTCCTTACCACTGATTCTTTTAAGCTCTCCCATAGCGAGAGCCGTCATTACCGTGGTTCCACTTACATGTCCTGGCATATTCACACCCTCAACTGTAGGACCAACTGGTTCGAAATCGAAAGAGCGGGACATGATACTGTTTATCATGGCTGCGTTCTGGGCGGGGACCTTACCGCCATGAACAAAAAGGGTGGCTTCTCCCTTACCTCCCCAATTCCGCGCTAGATTGATGAACTCTATATTACCAGGGGCTTTAGCCCCTCCTACCAGACATCCAACAGTATCGATGATACGATCTTTGGCATGCTCCAGGGTTTGCGAGTCAAAGTTTTCGAACCGTGTCTTTAATACGTTCGCTACTAGCTTATCAAGAGCATTATTTTCCTTGCCATTGTTCATATACATCCTCCTTTATGATTTGTGATTGGATATATTCGAAGACCTGCTCTGGGTTTCCATTTTCTTGGCATTCATATCTTTACCATACTTCCAATCGTAATGTAATATTCAGATTATAAGCACCTAACCGTTTTTGACATTGATTATAGATGTATTGGTATCACCCCTAGATGAAGAAGTCAATCCTAGCCTTTTTATTACTGATTTCTCTTCAAAGGTTCTACCTGACGTTAATTTGTTGTTATTTTTAAACAATCTCCTGGAAAGATACTTCGCGCACTACTATGGCAGGCAGATTCTCCCATTTCGTTTCAATTACAAAATTCTCCAGGTCATGAGAAGGATCGTTTATTACGTTCACCTCCGGCATGGAATCTAATATCCTCGTAATTACATATCAAAAAGAGATCGTCATTAAACGCACGTCAAAGGGTTATAACCAGCTGCGGGAAGATGATAAGTATGATAATAAATAGAAGCTCCATTGCTACGAAAGGAAATATGCCCTTGAAAATGGTCTCCATGGGTATATCTTTGGTAATTCCAGCAATAATATATACATTCATACCGACCGGCGGAGTAACCATAGCCATCTCTGTTACCAGTACAATTATTACCCCAAACCATACCGGGTCAAAGCCTAAGCTGTGGACCACCAGAGGGAAGAAAACCGGTATAGTAAGAACAATCATTGACATGGTATCGATAAAACAACCAAGTATTATGTAAACCATTACGATTAGCCCAATGACTACAAATGAAGGTAGACCGAATCCAGCTACCAGGTTGGCCAGTTCCTGGGGTATTGTGCTCAATGCAATAAATGAGTTCATAATAAAGGCGCCAATCATGATCATAAAAATCATGCCGGTAGTCTTAATAGTATCTGAGAGAGCGCCTTTGAATCCTTTCCAACTAAGACGCTTCCGACAAAGGGATACTATGATAGAGCCAATGGCGGCCACTCCACCAGCCTCAGTCGGAGTGAACCAGCCCACAATAAGACCTGCCAAAACCAGAACGATCAGTACTATTATCTCGATGCATCCTCCAATTGCTTTGAACTTCTCATTGATAGTTGTACTGGGACCGGCGGGAGCGAAGCCAGGTCGGATTGTGGCCTGGACCCAGATCATCGCCATAAATAAAACAGTAAGGATTACCCCGGGAATTATAGCAGATACAAAAAGGTCTACAATCGATGTTTCAGTGATGATACCGTAAACGATGAGAACTCCGCTGGGAGGAATGAGTATACCCAGGGTACCTCCGGCAGCAATGCATCCAGTAGTGAGAGCATTATCGTATTTATATTTCCTCATCTCTGGAATCGAGGTGGTACCGATGGTTAGAGCAGTGGCTATACTTGAAGAGCTGACAGCGGCGAAAATAGCGCAGGCTCCAATAGTAGCTATCGCCAGACCGCCGCGAAGACGACCCAATATACTGTTGGCAAACTTGAAGAGACTGGCTCCCAACCCGGCGCTGAAGCAGACCGAGCCCATCAGCAAAAAAAGTGGAAGCACCAGATAATCATATTTGCCGATGATATCATAAGGAATGGTCCCTACGATATGTATTGCCGCTGACAATTTGGTCAAATATAATAAGCCAAAAAATCCCACAACAATCATGGAGAAACCTATCGGGAAGCTGCAAAGCAACAAAAGAATCACGACTATTACACCGATGGCTCCGGCTAGCATTGGACTCATTTCTTCATTACCTTCATCACAGTCTTAACCAGGTTTTGCATAATATATCCGAAGAATATCAGGCAGCCGACCACCCAGATGACTTTAAAGGCGGTGTAATTGAGGTGGAGGTCAATTGTGTAGCTTCCCGGTGTTGTCCAGACCTCCCAGACCTGTTCAATACCACCCCATATCAGGAGAGTAACCATCAACAGGCTGAGGATATGTGCCAGGATAGAAAAAATAGACTGAACTCGCTGCGAGAGCCGGGCAGTAAGTATGCTGACAGTAATATGGCCTCGTTCCTTTTCGGTATAGCTCAGGGCAAAGGAAATCATGACGATTCCGGTCAGGCCGATAACCTCAATGGCTCCCCATATAGGTGAATCCGCGATGTCCCGTAACGTTACATTGGCCACCACAACAACCATCATGAAGAGGAGTGCAACAGAGGTAACTATGAAAATAATTCTATTCAGCCATTTGCCTAATTTAGCTTGAAAAAACAACCTCAGATTTTCTCCTTACCGATAGTCAAAGCAGCTTTTATTTCTACCTGAAAGGGCGACATCAGCGAACTAACATAGGTAAATAGCTGGAAGTCCCTTTAATCGCGGATCATATCCGGTTTTGGTTGATAACTGGGGAGCTATCGCGAATGCGATAGCTCCCCCTAACTGCTACTTAACGTACTCGGCTATGCGTCCTCGTATAAATTTAAGTGCCTCGGTGCAGGGATAACCCTTGGCATCCAAATCCGCAGCTATTTTGTTCTGAACAGGAGTCATAATATCCAGCCATCTCTGTTTTTCAGCCGGAGTGAGAGTAATAAACTCCAAATTCAAACCCTTGGCATAAGCTCTCCCTTCATCATCAGCGGCATCTATAGCGGCACTATAATCTTGCTGCTGCCATTCAGCCGTGCTATCGAGGGCTTTCTGCAAATCAGCGGGCAGTTTATTATAGCTGTCCCAGTTCATTACAGTGAAGTTATCTGGAGGAACATAAAGAGGAAATTCCGTAACATACTTGGTTAAATCGGCTATCTTATAGGATTTAAGCGCATAAGCCTGTGCACAGGCGCCATCTACAGTACCCTTTTCCAGACCGACAGCTAGATCCGCCATTGGCATGCCTACCGGTTTGCCACCCATTGCTGTCAACGCATCAGAGGCATCTTTTACGGGCACCCTCAATTGCAGACCTTTCAGGTCTTCCAAAGCGCGAACCGCTTTGGGCTTAGTCACTATCAGGGCAGGGCCGCCAGTGCTGATTCTAAAGACTTTACTTTTTGTCCATTCCTTTCCATACGCCTCGCTGAACTTCACCCTGACTTCATTGAGAATCTTAGAAGCTAACGTAGCATTAGGTACGCCCGCCAGGAAGGTACTCATACTTTCGCAAAATTCCGATCCTGGTGAACTGAACCGGAGACTGGAGCCGAGATCGACCAGGCCTTTGGCGACAGCTTCATAGGTATCGGTAGCAGTGACCAGTGAAGCTCCCGGGTATACACGTATCTTTATCCGGCCATTACTGGCCGCTGAAAGCTTCTCTGCCCACCGCTCAAAATGCTTATCAGCAAAGGAACCGGCAGGATCCATGTGAGCCAATTTGAGTTCAATGACCTGCGCTTGAGCTGCCTGGGTTGCGGGGGGAGCCTGAGTTGAGGCCGGGGCTGATGTTGAGGGCGATTTGCTTGTTTGGGCACAGCCAATTAGCATGGATGCAAGCAATGCCACTAAGATCACCGTTAGCAATATTCTCTTTTTCATTATCCTCTCCTCTTTCAATTAATTATTAGCTATTCCTATGAATACGCGTTCAGTTACCTTCGGGATTGCATCATACTTTGATACCTTGCCCCCTCAAGGATTGTATTTGGAGTGATTGTTGAAGAAGTTTTAAAATGCTATTATAGATTATCGAATACGTGTTCAATCCAATATGATAATAATTTAATGCTTACTTTATTAACATTCAATGGATTTAAGAACTGGACTTATGGTTCCAAATCCTGGCCAAAAGATGGTGTCCTTCTGGCCAGGATTTCTAATCAAGGGTAGCTATGCTGGAGAGAATATGGCCGAATCAATCCCGGAAAAAGTTATCGACAAGCTTGAACCAAGGAAAATTAGAATCGTAATAACTGACGATCATCCATTATTGCGTCAGGCATTACGAAATGTATTGGAAAAACAAAATGACTTCGACGTCATTGCTGAAGCTGGTGATGGTGAAGAAGCTATAAAGCTTACTACAGAGCTGCTTCCGGACGTGGTAATAATGGACGTTAGTATGCCTAAATTAAATGGAATTGAAGCAACCAGGCGAATTAAATCTGAATGCCCGTCGATAGCCATATTAGCGCTCTCAGTGCATAGTGATAATGAACATATCGCCAGGATACTACAGGCCGGTGCAGCTGGCTACCTTACCAAAAGTGTATACGGTGAGGAGGTCATCAATGCCATACGGGCCCTGGCCTCCGGAGAAACCGTATTAGCTCCTTCAATTTCACAACAAATTTTTAAATATGCTTTCCAGAACATGGGGATACCGACAATTTTGGATTCATGTAACACTCTTACTGCTCGCGAAATAGAAACACTCAGTCTTGTGGCTAAAGGACTATCAAATAAAGAAATCGCTCTCAGGCTGAATTTAAGCATGCGTACTGTAAAGAGCTATATGGCTGATCTATTTTTAAAATTAAATGTAGCTTCGCGAACTGAAGCTGTTATGGCCGGATTAAAGAAAGGTCTCATAGCCCTTACTGACCTTGAGTAAATCGGATTATTGCCAATGAGATGAAAAAAAAGACTCAACAGGCAATCAAAAACCCCCATTTCTGGGCTATTATTTTTCTTACGATATTCCTGATATTTATATATCAGGCCTGGCCCTGGCGTATCTGGAAATTTGATTATGGCGTATGGCGATGGTTTACCTGGCTTTCATCATTGTATGAACTGGCTTTATTTGAGGCACAATATCGAATCGGGGGAGTACTTTTTTTAATACCTATAATTTATTCATCTATCGCCTTTTCCTGGAAGGGTTCCCTTATAACTTTTTTGTTCTCTCTTATAGTGGTATTTCCTGTAATAGCGAATGTGTGGTCTACGACAAATATTATTACTAATGTTCTTGTACTCCTGCTGCCTCTCCTTATAGCTTCATTAATTAATTTTGCGGTTAGTTGGCGAAACAGAGAAAGAAGAATTTTCGCTGAGCGTGAATTAGAACGCCAGATGTATACATCTAAAATACTTGAGTCCCAGGAAAATGAACGAAAACGCATTGCCCAGGAACTCCACGATGATACCATCCCGACATTATTGATAATAGCTAATCGCGCACAGGCGATAGCTTCTTTTAACATTGGCGATATGAAAGATATAAAAGAAAATTCCGAATCGATTAAAGATATATCCCTTCAAGCGGTTGAAAATGTGCGCAGAATAAGCCTTTACTTACGACCGAGCATTCTAGATGATTTCGGACTTATACCTGCACTTCGCTGGTTAGTTGAACGTGCTACGGAAGAATCAAATCTGGATGCCCGGATTTGCGTTAAAGGTATCGAGCGTAAACTTGATCCCCAATTAGAAAGTGGGGTATTCCGCTGTGTACAGGAAGGTTTGAATAATATCAGGCGTCATTCAAAGGCTTTGGAGGCCACGGTTTCCCTGGAGTTCACCGAAGAACTTCTCAAAATAGATATTGAGGATAACGGACAAGGATTAAGTTCTCCTGTAAGATTTGATAAATTGGCTGTTGCTGGCAAGTATGGACTAGTTGGGATGCAAGAGAGAATCAAAGCCATGAATGGGAAATTAGAAATCCTTTCGAGTCCTGGTAAAGGGACTTCGCTTTTCATTGAAATAAAATATGATAATCCCAACTTCATCTGATATAAGAAATCAGCCAGTATCAACTTAATTTTTGATTAATCCTGGTTGATGCACAATTGCAGCCATTGCACTCCGAATGGATGGGTTTATACCACCGGAAGTTAATGAAATGTAAATTTTCGACAATTCAATGTTCTCAAGCCTGACAAACTGCCTATCTTTCCTGGGGGATAATAAGCTGGCAAGAATATATTTTCATAGCGAAATACGATTTACGAAGTATTCTTTGAAATAGGGAGCTTTGTCTATTGGAACTATAAATTTAATAAATAATAATGAAGGAGAAAAGAACATGACTACGGCCACTGAAGAACTAGTTAGTAATATCTTGGAAACTAAATTTGAGAAATTCAGCGTTGAGGCTATAGGAAATGTTAAGAAACGGTTTATTGATATCGTTGGCTGCACAATAGGCGGAGCCAA
>DEUU01000038.1:0-3690 GCA_002362735.1 Dehalococcoidia bacterium UBA3254 | reverse complement strand
TTCTTGTTCATGGTGACAGGTTGCCCCTCCACAATGTGGCCATGATGAATAGTATTATGTGTCGCTCATTCGATTATGAGGTGTGTGGACCACTTGCTGAAGGTGAAGTCAAAGGTAGATTCACCAGTCATATTTGTGGTACAACTGAGCCCGCTGCTCTAAGTGTAGCTGAGTACAAAGATTCAAGTGGCAAGGAGCTAATCGCTGCCTCTACACTAGGCGGTGATCTTGCAGCTCGAATAGCCATAGCCGAAGATTTTGACGAAATGCAGAGCTTTGAGCTTACTGGAACGGTAACGGCATTTGGCGCAACGGCTGTTGCTGGCAGGTTATGGGGATTAAACGAAAGCCAGATGTTAAACGCTCTTGGCCTCGTGATCGATCAGTTAGCTGGTAGTTATCAGCATGTCATAGACGGAGTCCAGTCCTTTAAAATAAACCAAGGACTAGCGGCCAGAAATGCTATTATCTCAGTAGAGTTGGCCAGCAAAGGGTTTACTGGAATTAAAGACCCGCTGCTAAGCCCTCGTGGATACTATGCTCAATATTGTAAGAGCTATCAACCCGAGCTTTTAACCAGAGAACTTGGCGAAACATTTTATACTAGAGGATGCCACAAGATGCGCCCGTCATGCTTCGGAAACCATGCTGCCATCGAGTGCTGTTTGAAAATCCTCAGCCAGCACAATATAAACGCCGAGGATATAGCAGAGGTCATACTAACGGCTCCCTCCAGTGCCATTCGGAGTTTAAACATTATCAACCAACCGTTTGAGATGGGAGCTTCCCAGGCCAGAGCACTTTTCAGTCTTTCTTATGGTATAGCTACCGCCCTGGTAAGGAAGGGTACCAAACTTGAGCATTACACTGAAGAATTTATAAATGATCCCAAAATCATTGAACTTACCAGGAAGGTGAAACTGGAATCAGGAGCAGAGGTAAAATCGGGAACATCTGATCCACCCATAGTCGCTGGGGTTAACCTTACGATAAAGATGAAGGATGGGCAACAATTATCAACAAATGTAGAGGCGCCCAGGGGTACATTATTAAGGCCTTTAACTATGGATGAAGTAAGGGATAAATTTTGGGCTAATGTTGATTTCTCTAAAACAGTATCTAGAAAAAATGCCGGAGAGGCATTAATCCTGCTTGAGAATCTGGAAGAAGTTAGCAATATTAGCAAAATTATCAGGTTACTTGTTGCGTAGAGGCAAGAGGCCAGATTTCCAGGAAGTTGCTGAGAACAAAAGCAGGTGGGGATGATGATCTTGTGTCTCGAGTAATGCATCCAGTCAGTTTTTACCTTTTTGTAAACAATAATTCTATAAAAATAATTCACTTTTTAAGGAGGTTCGAATGGATAACGGCTTGCATCAGTCTTTTAATATTTTCAATAAAGAATCTCACCAAAGTGCTATTCAATGGAGAGAAAAATGGCTGGGTGGGATCCAGACTGGGAAAAACTATAATATCGAAGCTCGTGAGAAGGCCGCTATTTGGGCTGTTAATTGGGGAAGAGAATCTTTACGCTACATATTAAATGGAGAATCTGTCGCACCTGGTTGTACCGAAGTAGTTCTGGAAGCTTTGCAACGGCATGGGGGATGTCAGATCCTGCCTTTAACTATAGACCGGTTGGAAGATATCACAATAGGATTAGGAGGCGGCTTTTCTGGCCAGGGAGAAGTTTGTGGAGCAATATCAGGACATATAATTGCTATCGGGATCGATATCGCCGCTAGAACTCGAGAAACAGCTGTCATACGCAGAGACGTCATGAACGCTACAGTGAAGTTTTGCCGGCAAATTAAGGCCATGTTCGGTGCTTTACGATGTAGAGAATTGACTGGAATAAATTTTCTTAATTCTGAAGGTACTTTTGATCTTGAGGCTCTGGATAAAGTCACTTCGGGAGATAGGCCGCCTTTTATGAAATGTGAGGATATTGTTCGTTTTTGCATTTATACCCCTCTTCCATCTGAAGAGGTATAGGAGACTATTGGATTGTCTGCCAGGCATCCTCTTTTTCGGTTAAGAATAGCCCTTTAGCTCTCTGACAAAGATAATGTCGGCGGCTCTAATAATTATTTGCTGGAGGATATGCCGGAATCCAAGTGGGATTGGATCCTGGAAATTAACCTGAAAGGGTTATTCAATTGCACTAAAGTAGTCGCCGGGTTCATGAAAAAGCGCGGGGGTGGGAAAATCGTAAATATCGCTTCAACAGTAGGAGTAAGAATGACAAGTAATGGAAGTATCGGTTACAGTTCAGCAAAAGCAGCCGTTCTCGGGTTTACTCGGCATTGTGCCTATGAATTAGCACACTACAAAATAAACGTTAACGCGGTGTGCCCCGGGCTGACGTTGACTGAAGGTCTGGAAAGCAAAATGACAGCGGAAGCAAAAGAAAAGACGCGTCAATGTACCCCGTTACAGGATTTTATTTATCCGCAAGACCAGGCTGATGCGGTGGTTTTTCTATCATCTGAAAGAGCCAGAATGATTACAGGTATCCAATTGATTGTGGATGGAGGAATTACTCTTCCGATTGGTGACATGCCATGGGACGAATTTTACGACTCTCGAAAGAAATAGCTGCAAGAGAATAGGTAGGATGGGTTTCTCCCGTTAAATTGGAAAGCCATAAGCTGATCAGAAGTTTCAAGCCAGCTGATAATGATCACGGCGGTGAGGGAGCGACAGAAGCCAATCTGATAGAATATAACGCTGAACTGATATTGCCGAATTCCGCTAAAATTAAATAAAATCATAAATTTTTCACTCTAAATTCGGTAGCTGAGCTTCTTTCTTGAATGACGACCTAAATCACTATTAGAGTTTATTAACAAACACCTGGTAAACTCTATGTGAAAAATGAGGAGCGTTGAAATGACAGAATGGTTCAAAGATAAAGTAGCCCTGGTTACTGGGGCCGGGTCAGGGATTGGCAGGGCATCTGCTCTTGCTTTTGCCAGAAAAAAAGCCCGCGTTGTGGTCTCAAATATCTCGGTTGACCATGGTGAAGAAACCGTAGCTCTAATCCGGCAGGAAGGCGGAGAAGCCATTTTTTTCAAGGCTGACGTTTCGAACGAAGCCGAAGTCGAGGCCCTAATAAATAATACCATAAAGACTTATGGTCGTTTGGATTTTGCTCTTAATAATGCCGGAATTGAAGGTGCGCCCGGAGTTCCCATTACCAAGATTACCGAAAAGACCTGGGATCGGGTGATGGCCGTTAACCTGAAGGGAATCTGGTTATCTATGAAATATGAGATCCCTATCATGGCCAAGCAAAAATGCGGCGCTATCGTCAATACTGCCTCGACGATGTCCTTCATCGTTGCCGCCAGTGCCGCGTTGTATGCCGCCAGTAAACATGGCGTTGCAGGATTAACCAAAGCTGCCGCCTTGGAATGTATTAAGGATGGAATACGGGTCAATGCCGTCGCCCAGGACCCATCAACACTCCCTTCGAAAGTCGTTTTTCTGTTGGGATTACCGGTCTGCAGAATGCTGATCGAAGCGGTTTGAGTGCTATCGGGAGAAACGGACAGCCGTCAGAAGTTGCCAGCGCGGTAGTCTGGCTCTGCTCTGAAGAAGCTTCCTATTGCGTTGGCACAATACTAAACGTTGACGGAGGACAATCAATAATCGAGAATACACATGTTTGTGTGTGTGATGCTCAGG
>DEUU01000301.1:6968-19856 GCA_002362735.1 Dehalococcoidia bacterium UBA3254 | reverse complement strand
AACAAACATGGTTCCAGGATCATAGCGGTCCTGGGGCATCACGATTGCGCCGGGAATCCGGTTGATAAAGCAGCTCAGGTTCTACAGATTAAAGATTCTCTGAAAGTGCTCGACTCCTGGGGTTTCCCGGTACGCACCATAGGACTCTGGGTAGATGAAAACTGGAAGGTTAGTGAAGTATAATAATTCCGAAGCACAGAAAATGCTCTTTATTAAACCAAACTAAGGAGGATAAAATGACCAGGACAGAAATTATAGATTATATTAAATCAAACCCGGACTGTTATGTAGCGACGGTGGAAGATGACAAACCTCATGTACGGGGTTTTACTTTGTATAAAGTGGATGAGAAAGGCATTCTCTTGCAGACCTGGAAAATCAAAGATATTCATCCCCAGTTACAGAAGAATCCGAACGTAGAACTATGCTTCAGAGATCCCGTAGGCGGCCGACAACTCCGGGTCAGCGGCCAGGCAGAAATAGATGAAAGTATGGAGCTGAAGAAGCAGGTCGTGGCGGACCGGGCGTTCATGAAAAAGACGGTAGACGCTAAGGGCTGGGATATAGTAGCGATGTACCGTATCAAGAATGCCAAAGCTTTCTGGTGGACCGGGAAAACGAATTTTGATCCGAAGACATATACGGATTTATTTTAAACTTAAACAGCATCGGCGCTGGTACGGAAATTGATAAGAGCCACAATTATAAAGGCAACTGCGAATCCTGCCAGCGCCAGCATTTCCCATAAAACATCTCCGCCTGAAGCTCCGAAGATTAACAGCTTGTCGAAACCGGCATTGGCCCAACCATGCGGAGTGAATTTGGCCAGGAATTGCATCCACTGCGGAGCAATAAAGAGAGGCCACCAGCAGCCGCCCAGCGGAGCAAGTAATAATGTGCAAAGAACAGCGATGGCGCTAGCGCTGCGGTCAGTCTTGACCAGAGTGGCCAGCATCAAAGAGAAACCGGCGGACATGATAACCATCAGAAGGCTGATAACGATGACTGCCCAGGGTGCAAAGCCCATATCAACGTGAAAGACCAGAATGCCGAACGTCCAGAAGATGGCTATCTGGACGAGACCTTTAAGGACCGCGCCCAGGTAAATTCCGCCCAGGATAGTCTCTTTCCTGACGGAACTGGCCAGCAACCGCTCCAGCGTATGGTTCTGGCGGACCCGGATGATGTCCACGGCTGCTATCGCAGAAGCAAAGAAGACGAACATCACCAGATAACCGGGGACGACATAAGATGAAGGATTTAACGGTTTGACCTGTCCCACGCTGTCTATCTGATAAGAGATAACGGGTGAAATGCCGGCTGTCTGGCCTTCATGCTGCAGGACCTGGGCTGCCGCTTGCTGGATATCCGCTGCGGTCGCTCCTTCCTGCTGGAGAAGAGAGACAACGGATTTTAAAGTCACGATATCGGACTGAAGTCTGGCAGCAATTCCCTG
The DNA here is from genome assembly GCA_002362735.1 of Dehalococcoidia bacterium UBA3254. The sequence continues at coordinate 18,400 of DEUU01000301.1, read as the reverse complement.
GGCAAAGCCGTTCAGTGCAGCCCGCATGTTCGTGTCATCGGCCTGGACCACAATTTCCAGGTTCGTCAATTTACCGACCTGAAGGTTTTGCGTGAAATCCGCCGGAAAAGCCAGGAATCCGGCCAGCTTTTTGGTTTCGACATCAGCCCGGGCCAGGTTGTAATCCTTCTCCCAAACAATCTTTGGGTCGCCAGGCTTGAGGTGAGAATCATCCGTCGTTACGAGTGATTGGATAATGTGCTGGCTGAGACCGTTCGTTTCCTGAGTGGCGAGATGCAGCTCCAGGCGGGTGTCCTGGCTCCCCGTATTGCTCATCAGTATGTTGAACATCACAATGAAAAGGAAGGGGAAAAGAATGAACATGATGACCGCCGTTCGATCCGTGACAAACAGTCTTAAATTTTTTAGAGCGTAGAACCAGGCCCGTTTTGATTGACTCATCTTTATCCTACTTTCCTCCCTGGGTGACCCGGAATAACAGGCGGCTGATGAAAAGTCCCACGACTACCACTCCCAGCATGACCAAAATCTCCACTTTGATATCTGCCAGAGAGCCTCCTTGAGATATGAGGGCTCGGAAGGCATCACTAGCATAAGTATTCAGGGAAAATCGGCTAAGCGTGTATAAGAATGTACCCTCTGAGATGGGCATAAAGGTCCCGGAGAGCATGACCATGACCATAGTGAAGAAAACAGCGATCCAGATAGCCTGGTTTTCAGTACGTGCAATCGAACCGATAATCAGCCCGAGAGTACTGGCAGCCGCTCCAAAGACCAGAGCTACTACCAAAGCTTCCAGGAATGATACCGGAGTGAAGATTCTAAAGACCGCATAAGCGAGTAGTAAGAGAATGAGAGTTTGTACAAAGGCGCGGGCGGTATAAGCCATGAATTTACCGCTAAAGAGCTGGCCTGTCGTCAGCCGGGTAGTAATTAATCGCTCAAGCGTCCCTTTTCGCCTCTCTTCAACCAGAGACTGGGCGGTGAGGTTAATGGAAAAGAGAACAAACATGGTTAGAATACCAGGTAGAAACTGGTTCACCGGGTCAGGATTACTGCCTAACGCGGTCTCGCTAACCTTTATGGAAGGGGAAGAAGATTCCTGAGAAAGAATTTGCTGTACTGCCAATTGAATTTGCTGAGGGCTGGCAGAGGTATTTTTGATATCATTCTTAACCTGGTTCTGCACCTGCAGTTCCTGAATAACCTCTTCAGCGGCTCCCCGGACCAGATTTGCGACGATTTGTCCTTCAGTGCCGCCGTTACCCCTTTGCTTAAAAGTGAGCTGAACGTCTTTGCTGGCTGCCAGCTCAGCGGAAAAACCGGCGGGAATATAAACCGCGAATTGGATATTGGAGCGGGAAAGCCGGCTATCTGCATTTTCCCGTGAAATGGTTTGGACCGTTAAACCGTTGAAGCTTCGAAGACGGTCTATTAAAAGGGAAGAATATCTGCCGCCGGGGTCCTCGTTCACGATATAAGCAGTACCGTTGAATTGAAGATCGCCGCCGAACACTCCCAGCATTAAGGCGAAAATCAGGATCGGAAGGAGCAGGCTGAAGGACAGATCACCTTTGTCCCGCAAAAAGTCGCGGACTTCTTTAATGGTGATAAAAAAAGCTTTTCTCATTTAATCTCTCAGGCTCCGGCCAGTCAGTTTTAAAAAGACGGCTTCCAGAGTAACGTGCTCCGGGTCGCCGATCTGACTCTTCAGATGATGCGGTGTGTCCATGGCAATAATCTTGCCTCCATCCATTATGGCTACCCGCTTACAGAGGCGGTCAGCCTCTTCCATGTAATGAGTAGTATAAAGAATCGTCATTCCTTTATCGCGTAAACTTTCGATGGTCTCGTAAATATTATTGCGAGATTGAGGATCAATGCCGACGGTGGGCTCATCCAAAAAAAGAAGCTGAGGATGGCCCATAAGGGCGATAGCCAGATTCACCCTCCTCTTCATACCACCGGAAAACTTGTCGACTTTACCTTTGCGAGCTCTGTCTGCCAGACCCATTAATTCCAGCTTCGCCATGGCCTGTTCGCGGGCTTCCTGGCTGTTTAATCCTGTCATACGGCCGAAAAAGACCAGGTTATCGAATGCCGATAAGTCAGCGTAAAGGGCTAGCTCCTGAGGGCAAATTCCGATAAGGCTGCGGACTGAGTCGGCTTGATTCTTCAGTGAATAGCCGCCGATGGTTACTTCCCCACTGTCAGGCTGAATAATGGTAGACAGGATGCGGATAGTAGTGGTCTTGCCGGCTCCGTTGGGTCCGAGAAGTCCAAAAATTTCACCCTTTTCAATCGAAAAAGAGACGCCGTTTACAGCATGATTACCGTTAAAGCTTTTGTGGATATCCATGGTGACTAAAAATACTTCTGCCATAGTCCTTTCTCCATCGATCCGGTGTTTTACTGATATAGAAGATTATAGCACTGGATTGGAAGATTACCAGTTGGACAGGGGAGGAGTTTTTACCTGGCCAAAAGGCTAGTTGGCATTGAATTCGACCGCGCTGTCTGAAGAAATCCTTCAGGAATCTTCCCGGCCTTAACCCAGCCCCGATATTGAGGGATAGAATATTCACCCAATTAGCATGTTAATATGTTATAGACGCCGGATTAACCAAAGACAAGTGGCTTTTCAGGTGAATTGATATGCAGTGGAAGAACGCAGAACTACCATTGATCAATACTCCTTTTTTATTTGAAATATTGATGCTTATGGGTGGTATCGGGGGACGAATGCAGTTTTAGCTTTTCTGACCGCTAAGTTTCTGTTCCAGGTTGGTCTGCATCAGTCGGTCTTCGGAAAGAAAAAGTCGGCCATCTTCGGTTGTTTGAATGATATCAGCCCTCATCAAGATATTCATAGCGGAAGGCTTGTAATCCCTTAAAGCCTTAAACTGAAGGAAAGATTTTCTTTTAAAACCGAGCTCTTCAGAGGTTTTTGCGGTCTCGGGGGTCAATGCTTCACCCTGACGGAACATTTTAATGACGGCTTTAATAGCCCGGCGCATCAGAAAGTTGGAGCCCAGGAAGGCCAAAGCCAGCAAAAGAATCATGATGAGTATAAGAAAAATAATAATCCGGGTAGATTCGCTCACTTAGTTACTCCATTAAGATCGTTATGACAAGAACATCATACCATCATTGTTGTTCCAAACACAATTATTCTAAACTGGAAGGCCGGAGCATTCAGTACTCCCGGGGAGTAGAGCCGGGTTCAAGCAACTGGAAGCCGCTTCTAGGATCTAAAACGCGGCTGGCATTGATTCCAACAATCTCGTAAAGAATTGCTTCTCCAACCAACCAGATATCTACTCCGGGTCGTAAACAACCTGTAAGTGTCTTTCCGGCACGCCCGAGGGCAGCGTGAATGTGCAAATGAGATTTGCCATCTTCTCCGGGAACGAGCAAACCTGCGCCGATAACCTCATGAGCTCCGTCAACCGGCAGCAACATCGCATCCGGCGGCATCTGGTCGGAATAGCGGGGACCTGCCACCACTTGCCCACCTCCGATTCCGCCCAGCAGAATGACCTGACCGGCAGAGACATTATTTTTCTCCGCAAAACTTTCGATACAAACCGGGACCTTATCTCCATCTTCAAGGCGGATAACAAAAATCCTGCCGATCTTCCCTTCAGTCGCTTTCACGAATTCCCTCCTACAATGGAATTACAAATTTGCCGTCCCTGTACATTAACTGTCCATCTACGGTAACCTTGCCGCCGTGCCGCATATCACAAATCATATCCCAGTGAATCGCGGACTCATTCAGGCCCCCGGTCTCCGGATAGCTGGCCCCCAGGGCCATATGGAAACTTCCATTGATCTTCTCGTCGAAAAGAATTTGCCGTGTAAACCGGTTGATTCCCTGATTTGTCCCGAAGGAAAACTCACCGACATACCTGGCGCCCTCGTCTGTATCCAGAGTCTTCAGTAAAAAGTCATCATTTTTGTCAGCCGTGGCCTTAACCACTTTACCTTCTTGGAACCAGAGCCGGACACCCGTTACTTCACGACCGTTATAGATGGTTGGATAGGAAAAATAGACCTGACCGTCAAGGCTGTTTTCAACCGGTCCGGTAAAGACCTCACCATCAGGCATATTTTCGTGCCCGTTGCAGTTGATGAAGGTCCGACCCTCGACACTCAAGCGCAGGTCGGTCTCAGGGGCTGTGACATGAATTTGCTTCTTTCCCTTAAACCAGTCTGCAATCTTTTGCTGCCAATCAGAAAAGCGCTTCCAGTAACCGACGGGGTCGTTTACATCCCCAAGACATGCAGCGTAGACGAAATCCTCATATTCGTCCAGGCCCATCTCCGCATCCTGGGCGTAGGCGTTAGTGGGAAAGAGAGCATAAGTCCAGCGCAATTCACCTCTGGCAGCCCGCTCAAGGTAAGTCTTCATAATTTCCTTTCGTCCCTGCTGGAACATTACGAGTTTCTCCGGATTTACGCTGCTCAACTCTTTAGTATTCGCATCTCCCCCGATGGAGATGCGGACATCATAGGTCTCCATTATTAATTTTACCGGCGGCGGAACATGTTTTAATTGTTCATCCGAGGCATAGCGGTAAAATAACTCGTCCAACCCGGTCGGTGAACACAGTAAATAAGGATAACCGCCCGCCTGTATCACTTTACTATAGATTTCTTTTAATAAGGGCTCCGCCAGGGATTCTCCCTGGATCGCGACCTTATCTCCTTTCTTAACAGAAACAGAATAATTGACCAGCAAATCTGCCAGTTTCGCGGCTCTTGAATCTACCATGCTAGATGCCTCCTAAAATCTGAAGTACTTGTCTCTATTTTACCATTCTCTTAATATTATAAGCAGGGTGAATTCCAGGTCTATTGTCCATGTCGATCCTGTGTAATTGACATCAAATAATACAAGTATTAGACTAAATGAGCTTATCTAATGTGTTCCCCAAAAGAGAAGTAGATTGTTAAAAAAAACCAAGAGTCAACTGGCGAGAATTCTTATCAATATCGCGGTTATAGGGATACTGCTCCTGGCGCTTGTGCCGCAATCGGTTCAGGCTGCCCCTGATGCAGTAGTGGATCTTGTTCTTTTACCTGCCTCTTCGATTATCATGACAAATACCCCATTTGATATAACCATCCAGGCTCAGTGTAACGGACAGCCGGTGGCAGGTATCTCAGCTTTTCTGAATTTTGATCCGGCTTATCTGGACGTGGACTCCATTACTGCAGGGAACACGTTCACGATTCCTATACAGAATACGTTCGATAATGATGCCGGGACGGTGGATTTTAGTGCCGGCAGTACTTCTGCCTTCCCCACCGGTACTTTTACTCTGGCGACCGTCCATTTCAGGTCAAAGGAGACGGCGGTTACCCAGACCAATATCGTTTTTCATACCTCTACCAGCAATCCGGCGTTGAGGGATACCCGGGCTGTTGCCAGCGGAGGTTCTAATGTAACACATCATTTGACCGGAGCAAATGCTAAGGTGATTCTCGTTGATCATCTGGAATCGACAGGAGCTTCCTCGGTCATCGCGGGCGCGCCTTACGAATTTACGGTTATCGCGAAAAACTCAGTTAATAACCCCGTAGCCGAATACCGGGGAACGGTGCAATTTACCAGCAGTGATACACAAATAACCGGTTTACCAGCGACTTATACTTTCACATCAGCAGATGCCGGCATTCATACTTTTACCGTTACTTTAAAGGCAGCCGGAACTCGAACCATTACGACGACTGATACATTGACTTCTTCCCTTACAGCCACCGTCTCTGCAACGGTTAATCCGGCAAACGCCGCTCATTTAGCGGTATCCGGCGTTTCAACCCCGCGTACAACTGGATCCATCGGAAGTGTCACTATTGAAGCCAGAGATGATTTTGGCAATCGCGCGACAGGTTACGCCGGAACTATCCATTTTACCAGTTCAGATTCCGCTGCTGTTTTACCTGCCGATTATGTCTTTGCCTCTGAAAACAGTGGAATTCATACTTTTACCAATGGGGTTACCTTTAACACGGCGGGAACGCATTCGGTTACAGCCACGGACACTGGAAATGCGGCCATTACCGGTACCCAGACCGGCATAGTAACTTCAGCTCCAGCGCCGGTGGGTGGAGGAGGCGGGGGAGGTGGGGGTGGCGGGGGCGGTGAGGTCGTTCCCCAATACAAGACCGTCCTGGTAAATGGTTTAAGCGCCAGCGGAGATTTCAAAGTCAATTCCGCGACCGGATTATTGCAGAATGCCGTCCAACTCAAGACCGCGGATGGGAAAGTGACCCTGGATATTGCCCAGGGAACTAAGCTGTTGAGAGATAGATTTGACCCGGTCACAGTGGTTACAGCCAGCGTTCCGGCAAGCCCGGCGAAAGCGTCAGAAGGATGCGCGCTCGCTTTAGCTTATTTTTTCGGTCCGGATGGAGCTAACTTCAATCCACCGATAACGTTGAAGATGGCCTACGACCCTGCCGGGTTACCCAAGAATGTTGCAGAAAAAGATCTTTTTATAGCTTATTACGATGGAACGCAATGGCAAAAGATAGAAAGTACGGTTGATACAGACAAAAAAATAGTCTTCGGAAAGATCGCTCACTTCAGCCAATATGCCATCATGGGAACGGTAGTCGTACCTCAGGAGCCGTCGCCGACACCCACTCCTTCTCCTTTTCCTATTTCAACCCCGACTCCGACTCCAACTCCAACGCCCACCCCAGCGGCAACATCTGTAGCAATCACCCCTTCGCCATCGATCACATTTGCTCCCACTCCGAGTTTGATTGAAACTTCAACGCCGGAACAAACTACGCCATTAGCTTCAATTGAGACGGTAGCTTCTTCACCAGATGAAACTCAGAAGCCCGCCAACAGCATACCCCTGTTTGCTGGAATAGCGGGGGCCGTTATGATCGTGGGTCTGATAATGGCAATCATACTCGTCAGGAGACGCAGCACAGGAAAGACATAACAACGGGTGATATATTTTACAAAGATAAATAATGCCCTCGCTTAGATCGAGATCTTATTTTCTTAATACTATCCAGCCCTTTTGGCAGAAAGTAGTGCCGACTGTTTCTCCGTACTCGGAAGAGATTTGAGACTCTTTAGAGGGCTCAGAAAAGCATAGGCAGCGATACCGGTTATGCAGATGATTACGCCGACTACGATGGCTATGTAGTAGGCACCGGTGATATCTCGGATCAGACCACCGGCGATAGGCCCGATGATTCCGGCGATCCCATAAGCAATAGAAACCATGGGATAGATAATATCCAATTTGTCGACTCCCCAAATCCGACAGCAATCTGCGGCATAGGTTACGAAATTGGAACCGAAGGTCAAGCCCAGAATAAAGGTCAGGACCATGAAGCTGGCATCGTTCCCGGAACCAACCATCAGGATTAGCATAAAAACGGCCAGTAGCGATAAAGAAATGATCACGGCCCCTTTACCGCCGATCATGTCGTGAATCTGCCCCCAGAGAATTCTTCCTGCCGCGTTGCCCAGGGAAAAGAGGCTGATCGCCAGAACAGCCGCCTCCGGGCTAACCCCGTAAGACTGGCCGATGGGTTTCAGATTACCATTAAATAGAAGCCCGGCAAAAGTTCCTGCAAAGAATACATAGAATAAGACCCAGAAACGCTTGTCCTTCAATATTTTCCCGAATTTCACTATAGACTCCTGAGGATCCGGGTAAAACCAGGGAGGGGCTTTAAGGACCAGAGAACCTGCCAGAAAGATGGTGCCGTAAGTGATACCGGCGATGCGGAATATATCCAGGACGTGCCAGCCTGTAGCGAGAAGAGGACGGGCAATCTGAGATAACAGAATTGCACCTGCGCCGAAACCGGAAACAGCCAGCCCAGTGGCCAGCCCTTTATGATCCGGAAACCACCGGACAAGGTTGTTTAAAACAGTGACATAGCCGAAAGCCATCCCCGTTCCGGAGAGTAAACTCATTCCGGCAATGAGCAGGAAAAAACTGCCGTGGGAAAAAGAAGCGACGATATATCCGGCGAAGAATAATATGGCACCGATAACGGCACTGGTCCTGGGACCGTATTTCCTCATAATTTTGTTCACAAATAACATTCCGATCGTGAAAATGAAGATAATGAGCCCGTAGATAATTTGAGTTTGAGCGGACGTAAACCCGAATTCTGTCTGCAAAGGGGCCACGAAGATACTCCAGGCATAAACCGCGCCGCTGCAGAGCATGATCAAAATAGAAGCAATTATGATAACCGCATAGCGCGCTTTGTTAACTTTCTGATCTTCGTAAGCTCCAGCATCCATATTATTGCCTCCACCATTATTCCAAACATATCATCCTTTACGATGATTAGTGATATTAGTCACAATGTGATATAAGTCACATATTTAGAATAATACTAACGGGCGATTTAGTCAAGCGCCCTTTGGTTTGAAAAGAGAGGCGGAGAGGAAGAAAAGGAGGCTGTTTTGCCGGCCTCCTTTTCTATTTCAATATGTGGCGAAACTGGGAAGCCAGGTAGCTAGAACCGGGAAAAACAGGACTAGCGCGGTCATTACTATCATTCCACCCAAAAAAGGAAGCGTACCTCTAAAAATCTTGCCCAATGGAATTTCAGGTGCGACACCCTTGATAATAAAGACGTTGATGCCCACAGGCGGCGTGATGACACCTATATCTGTTACCAGAACGATAACCACGCCAAACCAGATTGGATCAAATCCCAGTTTCATCACCAGAGGAAAAAGAATAGGAACGGTAAGCATGATCAAAGCCAGTGAATCCATAAAACATCCGGCGATCACATACATCAAGATAATGAGTCCCATGACTGCCATGGGAGGAATATCGAGATTGCCAACGAAATCAGAAACAAAGGCGGGCATCCCGGTAATGGCCATGAAATGCCCGAAGACGATTGCGCCGGCAACAATGACCATAATCATAGCCGTGATTTGCAAAGTATCTTTGGTGGCAGCCCAGAAGGCTTTGAGAGGGAGTTTTCGCCGGGCTAGACCGATTAAGATGGCGCCGGCAGTCCCGGCGGCGCCGGCTTGAGTAGGGCTAAAAAAACCGGCGAAGAGTCCGCCTATCACCAGGCCAAACAATACCACCATCTCCAGGATACCGGTTAATCCCATGACCTTTTCTTTCCAGGATGTCTGAACACCTGCCGGAGCCAGTTTATGATTGAACCGGCACATAATATAGACGGTAAGCATAAAAATTGCAGCCAGTATCAGGCCGGGTATCACTCCCGAGATAAAAAGTTTACCGATGGATTCCTGGACCAGAATGCCATAAATGATAAAAATGGTGCTGGGAGGAATCAGGATGCCCAGCCCGCCGGCCGCCGCGATACAACCTGTCGCCAGACCATCATCATAACCGTACCGTTTCATTTCGGGAATAGAGACCTTGCCCATGGCTGCGGCAGTGGCGCTGGTTGATCCGCAGATCGCAGAGAAGCCCGCCGTGGCGGCTACCGTGGCCATGGCCAGTCCTCCGCGCAGACGGCCAAAAAGAATATAAGCCGAATCATACAATCTACCGCTCATTCCGGAAAAGAAAGCCACCGAACCCATAAAGACAAACATAGGTATCACCGTAAGGTTATAGTTGGTAAAAGTATCATAAAAATCGCGGGCAAGAATCGCAAACCCGGAGGAAGGTGAATTTACGATACAAAAACCGATAAGGCCGATAAAGCCCATCGTAAAACCAACCGGCATGCCGAGAAAGAAAACAATTATCAATACCGCGATACCGATTAAACCGATCATTATGGGGTCCATCTTTTACCTACTTTCATGATCACTTTACTGAATTCCACCAGCAGGACCAGGAATGTTACCAGGTAACACGCCGCCAGAGCGTAAATAAAAGGATAAAAAGGAATCTTCTGGGTCATCGAGACTTCACCGCTGATCTGGACAGTCCGGCCGTATTGCAGGGTAAACCAGGCCAGAAGTACAAAAAAAGAGATACCAAGAAATGTGGTAAAGACCTCAATCACTGCTCTGGGCCGGGGTGGGATTTTCATGATAATGAAATCCGCCTGAATATGACCGTGTAAAACCTGGACAAAGGCGATGGCAAATCCGATCACAACAACGCCGAGGAAAGCAGTAATCTCTATTCCGCCAGGAATCGGACTTGCCAGGGCCTTAATACCCACGATGTCCGCTACCACCAGGACCAGCATAGCGATCAGTCCAGCCCCGGCAATCCCGTAAAACCACCTGCTGAGAAGAGTCGTATATTTTTCTACATGCTTGACCATATTCTCCGCTCCATGAGCTGGAGCGGAGGGTGCCCGGGTCTCCATACTAACGTACCTCCAATCTGTTAATGTATTCGTTAATCAGTTAGCTAGGGTTTCTTTACGTTATCTTTGACCCATTGGGCTAAGTCAGCGTCTGAAGGAGTTTTACCTTTCCAGTATTGAATACGGTCCTTGATATATTTTTCGGCTTCGTCACCGGGTAATCCTTTCGCTTTTACATCCGAGATGGCTTTACTCACCAGGGGTTGGACAGCGGCTACCCAGCGGGCTGACTCTTCTGGAGTCAGGTTGACCTCCACCCTTCCCTGCTGGGACTTAAAGTATTCCATGCCGCCCCGATCATAATCCGCCGATACTTTAGCGTGATATTCAATCCATTGCTGGCTGACATCGGTAAAGACTTTTTGTATATCCGGAGGTAAGGCATCCCACTTGTTTTTATTCATCACGATATACATGTTGGAAACGGAGCCGATATCATAGCATTCAGTTACGAATTTCACCACTTCAGCCTGTTTCCAGCCGAGTAAGACCTCGCGAGGGGCAATACTGCCGTGAATTACACCCTTGGACATTAGCTCGTAGGCTTCTGGCTGGCTAGCAGCATATCCTGTGGCTCCCAGAGCGGTAGCGATGTTGGCTCCCACTCCGGTGGACCTTAAAATTAAGCCTTTTACGTTTTCCAGCTTAGATACATATGTTTTTGTGAGTAAAAGTACCTGAGGGCCAGTCGCCTGGAAATACAGCATGTGGACATCATTGAATTCCGGCGGTTTGTATTGATTGTAAAAATCGTTAGTTACCATCGTGGCCACATAGCCGCTGGGGTAACCCTGAGGATAATCTATAAGTTCAGTCAGAGGGAAACGTCCGACAGTGTACGCTACAACAGAAAATCCAATGTCGGAAATACCATTAATTACCCCATCATACACCTTGTTGGATGCGGTTAAGGAAGCGCCCGGGAGATAAGAAAACGTTACGGCGCCATTAGTGCGCTTGGTAATTTCAGCACACCACATTTCAGCGAGAATGGAATATAAACTGGTTGGAGCGAAGAAATTATTATAACTAAATTTATATGTTTTCGTCTGGGCGGCCGCTGAGGTTGCTGGAGCAGCGGGTGTAGTGGCGGGTGGAGCGGCGCTGGTACTGGG
>DEUU01000301.1:6471-6728 GCA_002362735.1 Dehalococcoidia bacterium UBA3254 | reverse complement strand
GGGTGGAGCGGCGCTGGTACTGGGAGCAGCTGTGGCAGTGGTTTTAACCGGAGGCGGAGCTGCACTGGTAGTGGGAGCCGGAGCCGTTGATGTGGAGGGAGCGGGGGTTGCTGAGCTACAGGAAATTGCGAGCAAAGAGCTTATCAGCAGAATGGCAACCATCACCGGAAATAATCTTTTCATAGTATCCTCCTTAAAAAAATAGATTTTACTATTGAAACTCCATTTACCCGTTGCGTTATTTTGCAATATTATTA
>DEUU01000301.1:0-6232 GCA_002362735.1 Dehalococcoidia bacterium UBA3254 | reverse complement strand
GTTATTTTGCAATATTATTATACGAATGTCAATAACAATTATTGTATATGATAACTGTTTTAGTTTTTCTTTTTTAAGTGACTAATACCGAAAGAAGCGTGATATTTATTAGAAGTACCGCGTTTCAAGGAAGATTTTGGGGCGTTAAACCTGAGATCTTCTGCCTGATTTCTTCATTCTTGATCATAAATGGAAAGAAGAAGGATACCTCCGGGAGAAAACAAACCTGTAAGTCCTTGCAGAAGGTGATGGCGATGAATAGAATGAGAATTATGAATGATAAATCTATAATTTTGAAAGATTTTGGGTTAGGCGTATTAATGATTTTGATAGCCATTGTACTCCTGGCATGTTCCGCCGGGTCTTCTCAAACGCCGACACCTACCTCTACTTCGACTCCAACCTCTACCGTCAGTTACTCTCAATACCAGCTGGCATATTTGCTTCTGGATAAATATCCGGATATTTTCTGGTGTGATCCAGATTTTTATCCCATCGCCAGAGAGGGGCAGGAGCAATCCAATGCAATAACGCAATTTCCATCGATTCAAACAAACAGCGTCGAATTCGCGGCGATACTTGAGCATCTGAAAATGCCCGTTAAGTCAGCCTATACGGATGCCGAAAAATTAAGTATTTACCGTGAGCACAAGAAGCTTACCTATGCGGTATCTGTAAATTCCACGGGGCCTATCTATAAATTCTCTCTGAGGACGGGTCAGAATCAGGGTTTACGTATTGAAGGAACGATCGATTCAAGAGGCAAAATAACCGTTCAAAAGCAAGAATCCAGCTTTAACACCTGTCCGATTTGTCTGACAAAAGGTACTCTGATCGAAACGTTAAATGGACAAATTGCCGTGGAGCTATTGCGTCCCGGCGTGATGGTGTGGACGGTAGACCGCTCGGGAAAACAGGTAAGTGCGCCAATATTAAAGGTCTCCTCTATTCCGGTGCCTTCTTCATACGAGGTGGTAAAAGTTAGTCTTGGTGACGGTCGATCAGTGACCGCTTCTCCGGGTCATCCAACCACGGAACTGAAGGCTCTTGGAAAATATCAAATTGGGGATACCCTGGACAGAGGACTGGTAGTAGACACGGAAAGAATTGTATATTCCGGAGGATCTACCTTTGATTTACTGCCTTCGGGAGAAACGGGGTTTTACCGTGCAGGCGGGATATTACTGGGGAGCACTCTGACCAATTAGGGAAGAATGAGTGTCATCAGTTTATAATTATCAGTTTGGGGAAGAAGAGGGGCTTTTATACGGTCTCCCCCTGCCTCATTTCAATTTCTTAATTGCAGGAGGAGACCTTTTGAGTGAAGGGGCTTTATTTTTAACCGGAACGATAAGCGCTTCTGAAGCGAGTGTAGGATGGTATCGCTAACTCTTCCTCGGTCTTTAGACTTTTCAAAACTTTCGTAATTTCTTTGTCTCTGACCGAGCCGGATATTTCATCTCTGGAGGCAAAACCAGTTGCGATTAAGGTTAATCTAACTTCATTGCCCATATTCGGATCCACGTTAACACCGAAGATAATATTGGCATCGGGATCAACCGCCTGTCCAATTACTTTTGCAGCATCACTGACTTCGAAGAGAGTCAGATTGTGTCCACCGGAGACATTGAATAAGACACCCTTGGCCCCTTGAATGCTAACATCCAGCATGGGGCTTGCCAAAGCCTCTTTCGCCGCATCGACAGCTCTATTTTGACCTGAACCGTGTCCCACAGACATCCAGGCTGGGCCGGCATCTTTCATGATCGCTCGAACATCCGCAAAATCCAGATTCACCATTCCGGGAACGGTAATGACTTCAGCAATGGCCTGGACGGCTTGACAAAGAATTTGATCCGCCATTTTAAAAGCCCCGTCCACATTGGTTTTATGATCAGAGAGTTCCAACAAGCGATCGTTGGGGATCGTGATTAACGTATCCACCTTGGTCATAAGCTGACTGATACCTTCTTCAGCCACTCGCATACGTCGATTGCCTTCAAAAGCAAAGGGCTTGGTGACGGTGGCGATCGTTAAAGCACCTTCTTGCTTGGCTATTTCAGCCGCGACCGTGATAGAACCGGTACCGGTACCGCCCCCCATACCGGCAGCCAGAAAGACCATATCTGCGCCAGTAATAGCCTGCTTAATCTCGTCCTTGGTTTCTTCAGCCGAACGGCGGCCCACATGATGATCACCGCCAGCTCCCAGACCGCGGGTCAATTTTTCCCCCAGAGCGATTCTGACTGGGGCTTCGGTAATCTCCAGATGACCTGCATCTGTATTCATAGCAATAAATTCTACGCCGTGAATTTGCTCGCGTACCATGCGAGTGATGGCGTTGCATCCTGCTCCTCCCATACCCACAACTTTGATCCTGGCCGGGCTATTGATGAAACTTGTTTTTGACATTAACTTCCTCTCCTTTTATCTATCCTTATTTCTAAACTACCGGAAAATTCGGAACAGGGACTGGAAAAAACCGCGTATGCCGGATGGTTTGGTCACCCATTTCTGGGAATTGGATCCATCATTCTTCATCTTCCAGAGAATCATACCAACACTGGTGGCATAAGCCGGATCATTCAACAGGGCATTTGAAACTCCACCCAGAGCAGGAGGAACACCGATTCTTACCGGTAGACGAGTTATGGACTGCGTCATCTCCACAATACCGGGAATGTTAGCTCCGCCTCCGGTAACTACCATGCCAGCCGGGATTAGCTCAGCGTAGTCCGATCGCGGCAATTCCAGAACGACCAGTCTCATGAGTTCTTCCACTCGGGCCCGCATGATATCACACAGATCGTGAGATGATACGCTGTCTCCAGTTTGGCTGATGTTCTTGTCTATATCGTCTTTGGAATAAGGAATAACGCTGCCGTATTGCTTCTTCATTTCTTCAGCCAGTTCGAAAGAAAGTCCCAGACCGGTGGCGATATCCCGGGTAATTTGATGCCCGGCTACAGGAAGGACGGAGGTATGATAAAAGCTGCCATCTCGAATAACGGCTATATCGGTCGTACCACCACCGATATCTGCAATCAGGACGCCTGCCTGTTTTTCTTCTTCGCTGAGAACAGCTTCAGCACTCGCAATAGGTTCAAGTACCAGGTCATCGACCTCAATGCCGACGTCGCGGATGCATTTTATTAAGTTCTGCACAGAGGCTACCGCTGCAGTGATAACATGAGCCTCAACATTCAATTCATAACCGTGCATACCAACCGGATTTTTGACCTCATGCCCATCCAGGGTATAAGATCGGGGAATCACATGCAACAGTTTCCTTTCCGGTGGGGCTTTGATATTAAGAGCGACATTTAAAACGTGTTTCAGGTCATCCCCACGTACCAGTTGGTCGCCTTTGGTGATAGCCACCGTCCCGGTGCTGTTCAGAGAGTGAATGTGTTTGCCCGTAACTCCGATGTAGGCCGAGTCCAGTTTATAGCCGGCCATCATTTCAGCCTTTCGGATGGACTGGCGAATTGACTCCTTCGCCTCGGACGCGTTGGCTACTAGAGCCTTTTCGATACCATGTGACGGAGCAATGCCTACGCCCAGGACTCTTAAACCGGAGTTGCTATCCAGGGAACCCATGATGGTACAGACTTTAGTCGTACCGACGTCGATAGCTGCTATTTTTGTTTTCATTGTATTTGTCCTCCCTCCTATTTCTGAATTTGTTTATATTCAGTTTTAAAATCTTCATTGCTCAACTCATAACTATAGAGGGAATTTTACTCATACTATAATGAAAAAATATTCGAGCTTAACCAACAATCACCCGTTAGTACCTAAACCGTCGGGACTGTGGTAGGTGGTACGGTTGTTGGGTCACGGGATTTTCATGACCAATTTCCTACAAACCTGTAGACACGAACATCCTGACCATTGACATCGGCTGCTTCAAGATAATAGACTTCATATTGAGTACTTAAACAAATTAGAGGGTAGAAGCATGATCGATCCTAAAATCCGGCATGTAACTGTCCCCGGTCTCCGCCTGCATTTAAGAAGGGGAGACCCCAATATGTTGTGGGTCAACGGGCAAAACCTTCTTCTGGTGAATGATACTGCCGCGGATTTCATCGAAGCTTTTATTGATGTAATGTTCCGGTATACGGATAATCTGGACACCGGACGTTTTAAACAGGAAATCGCCTCCCGGATGAAGAGGAAATATCCGGATGTACCCGCCGAAGTCCTGATAAAAGATTTCGATAATATTTATGGCTCTCTGATTGAAATAGGGAAGGGAAGCTGTCCAATTTCTGCCATGAATTTGGAGACTAAAGAAACCAATCCAAAGTTATGGACGGCTCCGCCCAGACTGGACCTGGCCTTAACTTATCGCTGTAATAACAACTGTTATTTCTGTTATACCGGCGGTCCCCGTATAGTTTCGGAACTGACCATAGCAGACTGGAAAAAATCCCTGGAAAAAATCTGGTTGAGCGGAGTCCCCCAGGTAGTTTTTACCGGTGGAGAGCCGACCCTGCGAGATGATCTGATTGATCTGATCGACAGTGCTCAAGAATTTGTAACCGGGCTCGTTACGAACGGGCGGAAGCTGCTCCCTCTGTCAAAAGATTTGAAGCGGGTCAGCCTGGACTACGTTCAGGTTAGCCTGGAATCTCACCGGCCAGAGGTTCATGACCGCATGGTGGGAGTAACCGGAGCCTGGATGGAGACAACCGTCGGAATACGGGCTGCAGTAGCCAGCGGGCTGGAGGTCATTACCAACACCACCCTGACCAGAGACAATCTGGAGTACTTCCCTGACTTGATCGAATACGGGCCGGACCTGGGTTTGAAAATCATGGCCTGTAATACTCTGATATGCAGCGGCCGGGGGACTTGCTCCCGGAAAGAGAACGGAATTTCCGCAGAGGAGCTGAAAGCATTTATGCCCAGGGCCCTGGAGGCGGCGCAAAAAGCCGGCATAAGGCTGGAGTGGTATTCTCCCACCTGCTATAAACAGTTTAATCCTGTCGAATTCGGGTTCGGGACAAAAGCCTGTTCGGCAGCCCAGTACAACATGACCATCGAACCTGATGGCTCAATCATTCCCTGCCAGTCATGGCTGAAAGAAAAAGTTGGAAACATTTTAACCGACCCCTGGCCGCAAATCTGGAACCATCCGGTTAATATCGGGCTGAGGGAGAAGACCTATTTGAAGAACCGAAAGGAGTGCGAGGCATGCGAGTATTTAAATCAATGCTACGGTGGTTGTCCACTGGAATATTCGTCCTGACCTTTCTCCTGGCAATAACTGTCCCGCTTAAAGCTGAATCAGATACCGGTACTTATCAGATCTTAAATTATATCACTACTCTGGAACCGCAAAGCAGCGGTGAGGTCAAGATCACTTATGAACAGGAATGGAAGGTCCTCAGCGGAAGTATCCCATGGGTTACCGTAGGTATGTCAAATTCTCATTTTTCGATCCAGAATTTCAGTGGTGCTGCGGCAAAGGTATTATCTATGAACTCAGGAGGGTTTATCGGAGCGAGAGTTGATCTTGATAAGACCTATTTGCCGGGCCAGACTTTCAAGGTCAAATTCACGGTATTACAGAATAATTTACTCGAGAGATTGACCTCTGAGAAGTTGTGGCGGATAAATTTTACGCCTGGTAATTATGACCGGGCGTCAGTCAACCATCTTCAAATAGTCCTGATTTCTCCGGTAAGTTATGAATCTTATTCTTCGGTGAGTCCGATGCCGACTTCCGCCAACAACAATGTCATTACCTGGGACCGGTCTAACTTGCCTCCGGGAGTCCGTTTTAACGTGGTCGTAGAAAGTACTGATGGTGGATTCCTAACGGCGACCTCAGGGTCAACTGGCAGCGGCATCAGCAGCTGGATGGTAGTCCTGTTCGTCGCTCTCGGACTGTTGTTTTTCTTCGGGCTGATTTTACTAGCGGTGCGCCAGTATCGGAAAGCGAATGATGCAGCGATAAAAGCCAGAGTGGCATCCGTAGAAAAAGAGATGGCGGAAAACAAGAAAAGAAAAACCGAGATCGAAGAAGGTTTTGAAAAATATGTCGATGATAAGAAACTTCAGCCGGACGAGCAGGGCCGCTATTACGATCGGGGATACGGCGGCTATATCACTCCGGCAATCTGGGCAGCAGTGATCCTGAGTCATCAGAGCAGTTCTTCCGGTTCATCCACTCACAGTTCCAGTCCGATCAGTCATTGCGCCTGCGTATCCTGTGCCTGTG
>DEUU01000078.1 GCA_002362735.1 Dehalococcoidia bacterium UBA3254 | reverse complement strand
AACCGAGATCGAAGAAGGTTTTGAAAAATATGTCGATGATAAGAAACTTCAGCCGGACGAGCAGGGCCGCTATTACGATCGGGGATACGGCGGCTATATCCCTCCGGCAATCTGGGCAGCAGTGATCCTGAGTCATCAGAGCAGTTCTTCCGGTTCATCCACTCACAGTTCCAGTCCGATCAGTCATTGCGCCTGCGTATCCTGTGCCTGTGCCTGCGCCTGCGCCTGTGCGGGTGGCGGAGCCGCGGGTTGTTCCAGAAAAACCCTGCATGAATGTCTGGATTGCACCCGGGACCAATACCGTCAGAAATAATCGTTAACGGTTATTTTTAACAGCAACCGGGTTAGCTATCTCTTCGGAAAGAAGAGTCTCTTTTTTCGCTTTTGTCTTTTCCCGGCTGATCATATAGCGTAACGCAAAAAGTATCAGCATGTTCAAGAAGACACCAACTAAAGCGTAAAACTGGTATTCATAGAAAGCAAAGACCATGGTCAGGAGAACCGAGACCAGGATGGCTCGCTGAAACATCTGATATGCGATCAGACGGGATCGGGCCATAAAGACCATTCCGCTCACTATTAAAGCCGCAGAAACGCTGGAGCAGATAAACTGTGCCCAATCGGCAAAGGGCAGGACGGCTTTTTCTGGATTAATTAAGATGACCCAGGCCGTCAGAACCGAAACCGCAATGACTCCCACAGACAGAGGGATCTGGAGGTTTGGAATTCGTTTTTCCCATAATTGGAGCAAGGCCAGGAGAATAATACCGGCAGCTGACAGACCCAGGATAATATTCCAGGGGGAACTAATGACACCGATGGAAACCGAAAAACCGGTCACCGCGGTAAAGCCAAAAAAGGCAATCACCACGCCGGCAAACCACCAGCGGGTAATGACCGTCTGGTAAGAAGTATCCAGCCAATGTTTAAACCGGTTCAGAAGATATGGTTGGCGGGTAGGAATGATCCGGATGTGAGGCAGCATCTCCCGCAGGTGAATTACCAGGGGATTGGCAGGATCACAGTTCTCCAGGGCGTTAAGAATAGTCTTCTCGTCTTCGCTGTTCAGACCATTGATGCTGCCATGCTTCATCAACTCAAAGGCATTTGCCAGGTTTTCATATTGAGTCCGGGGACGGAAGTTGAAAATTCCCCGGATAGCCAGGTAAATCAAAATAAACATGACATAAATAATAGCTACGGTAGGCTGAAAAAAGTAGTCATTGTCATTCGTTAAAAATTTACCCATTTCGTCGATGAAAGCACCGAATCCGATGCCTCCCAGGACGGCTGCCCATTCATGAGCCGGGCGACTCAAGAAACCCAGGGCAATAAAAACGGCGGCCAGCATTAAAAGCCCACCCCAGAGCATATGTGCGATGTGCAAACCTGCGCCCCCAATTTGCGGATAGCCGGTTAAAGAGAGAATCAGGCGGATCACCAATACTGAAGCTACTGCTGAAACCAGAAAATTCTCCAGCAGGTCTTCTCCGTAGAAACTGCGCGCAAACCGGAAATAGTTTTGAATCGGTTGAAGCTCTTTTTTGATCGGTTCCATATCCCGTATCTTCATTATGACAAGTTACGAGGATTTGTCAATCTCCTTGCAAGGGGACCCCTTGCAAGGAGAACGGACTAGAGCGGTAAATCATAGATGCGCCAGGTCTTGTACCGTTTGGCGCCCATGAATTCGGAAGGGCTCAAAATGAGATGGTTGTCTTCCAGAAGTAAAGAGGCTTCACATGTCTGGTATCCGTGTGCCACGGAGTAAGCCTTGACCTCATCGAACAGGATAGCATCGATACCGATATTGCGGAAATCCGGCCGAATGCCAAAAAACATCAACCTCATACGAGGGATATGTTTTTTCATTCTTAAAAGGCGGAGAACCCGGAGGATATCCGGATCGCCGTACCATTTTCGCTGTGGGCGCATAGGGTAATTTGGGTCGGGGAAAGCCCCCATTACAGCCGCCGGTTCTCCCTTTACGAAGGCAAAGCGTACCAGACCAGGGTCAGCGACCAGTTTGAGAGATTCAGCAATGGCATCGGCCTCTTCATCGGTAATAGGCAGAAATCCCCAGTTATTAGCCCAGCAGTCATTATATATTTTAACTATCAGGCGGACCTCTTGTACCATGTTTTTCATGACCAGCTGCCGGGTTTCGATCTGGCGACGTTTCTGAAAAATCTTGGCCATGTCTGTAAGGCGGGGTGGAGGGGGCGTTTGGATATCCATTATATAAGCGTAGTAATCTTTAGCTTTCTGAAAACCGTACTTTTCGATGAATTCCTGATAATAAGGAGGATTGTGAGTAAGGTCTGTGGTGGGAGGGTATTCAAAGCCTTCAATCAATATGCCTTGCCGTTCGTGGGTGGCATTAGAATATTCACCGGGACCGCGCATCGTTGTCATACCGTGAGATTTGATCCAGTCGCGGGATCTGTCTAATAAAGCCTCCGCGACTTCGTATTCCCGAGTAACCTCAAAAAAACCGAAGAAACCGATTTTAGATTGATAGTGTTCGTTAAAACGGTGATTAATGGCGGCCGAAATCCGTCCGACCGGGCGGCCTTCTTTCCATGCTATGAAATGAGTGACTTCGGCGTGTTTATGATATGGATGCTGGGGCGTTAAGAGACCCACCAAGCTTAAAATGCGATTTCCCAGCAAGTCTCCTGTGAGAGGCGGTGTCCACAGAGGTTCGTCACGGTACAGGGACCAGGGGAACATGGCAAATGTCCTAAGGCGAGAGTCTCCTAATGGAATTTCTTCGATCCTTAAGGCATTGTTAACCAATTGGCCACTTCACGGCGCACAACATTGCTGTATTATAACAGAAAAGGGGGTAAAGTTGTAAAGAAAAGAGTGTCAAATGCCTTACACTATTAGAGGTCCCCTTTGCGGCGGCTGAATCGGCTGGTGCGGAACCGGCTGGACTTGCGGCTGGGCTCCTATTTGAATTGAAATCACTTCGTCACCGGATTCATAAAGTTGGGATTTGATTTCATGTACTAAACCGTAGGCGATGGCTTCCTCAGGGTACAGCGTGGTCCGGTTGAGCATATCATTCAGGACCTGCTGTTTGTCTTTTTTCACCGTGTCAGCAATAATGCTGGCAATATTTCCCATATCTATTTGAAGGCCTTTCAATCGTTCCTCAAGCTGCTTTTCTTCCAGACTGGAGGGCTGCGGGAAGTTACACATGACGCCGTGCAGCAAGAAACGTGCATGCGGCACCGAAAGCCGCCTGGTTCCGGCACAGAAGAGAACCACCCCAATGGAATCAGCACTGCCGAAATTATGAGTAGTGATTTCGAGAGGAATACCCTTAAGGTAGTTATAAGCCGAAAGTCCGTGAAAAACATCCCCTCCCGGGGTCGATATCAATAAGCCCATTTTTTTCGCACCCTGGCTTAACTTACGATCCACCACCTGCATTAAAACATTAATCGATTCCTGCATCACCGGGGCGAAGAATTTTATATAGAAAGTGTTTGAAGACATCGGATTACTCCTTTATATTATTTTACGAACAATAGCATCACTGACTTTGCAGACTCGAGCTATCTGTCTCACGTCGTGCACCCTTACCATGTCCGCTCCCTTGGAAATGCCGATCGCTACCGCGGCAGATGTTCCTTCAAGCCGTTCACTGGTGGGGAGATCGAGAATCATTTTGATAAATGACTTCCGGGAGGGTCCCAGCAGAACAGGTCTTTCCAGTTTTTTTAATTCATCCAAACGCCGGATAATCTCCAGATTATTTTGCCAGGGGCCGACAAATCCGATCCCCGGATCAATAATGATATTTTCCAGGGGGATACCGAACTGCCGGGCGGTCTTTATGCTCTTTTGCAGATTAGTTACAATTAAAGATATTATGTCTAGTGTTTCAAACTTTTCATCTCTCATGTTGCTCATCAATATGATTGGAACGCCCTTTTCCGCTGCCAGCAAGGCCAGCCGGGGTTCTTTTTTTAATCCCCACTGATCGTTGACCATCGCCGCGCCTGCTTTCAAAGCCCGGTCTACGACTTCGTATTTATAGCTGTCAATGCTAACCGGAACAGATACCTGGGAGGCGATTTTTTCTATCGCCGGGATAACCCTCTTCAGTTCTTCCTCCACAGATATCGGGACAGCGCCGGGTCGGGTTGATTCACCTCCAATATCCAGAATATCGGCCCCTTCGCTAACCATTCTCCGGGCTTGAGAAGCTGCATCTTCGGCCTTCTTTAAACCATCCCCAGAGAAAGAGTCAGGGGAGAGGTTGACTATACCCATCACGTAGGTACGCTCGCCCCATTTAAATTCCATATTTCCGCATCGAGTAATTCCCAAATTCAAAAAAGTCCTCTTTTCAGGATTACTTTTACCCCATTCTATCACATTGTTCAGGATATGGTTTATACTGAGGAAAATACAATCTATTGATTTTTTGACAGCGGAGTAGAAGATGGAAAAACCGGAAATGCTTTCTCAAATACTGGATAGTCTGGACGAGCAGATCGTCTTTGTGGGTACTGACCACATCATTCAATACATGAACGCCGCGGCGAAGAAACACTACATAAAATCCGGCGATTTGATTGGTAAGAATATCTTTGACTGTCATAATATACATTCCGGTGAGGTTATCAGAAAAGCTTATGAAAAACTGGAAGCCGGATCAGCCGAAGAATTCATATATCAAAACAAAAAACACATCGTCTATATGAGAAGTGTTTTCAATCCTGAAAGAAAACTGATCGGTTATTATGAGAAATTTGAGCCGATAGCCAAGGCCTGAGACTCCTGTTGCCGTTTGCTTCGCATCCATGTTAGAATTTCCGTGTTTGGGAGGTTAGCCTGAAGGTATTATGGTTGAAGATATCGAAAAATTAGTCCGGATCGATATGTCCCGGTTTGGCGCGTATTCGCCATGCCAGTCGCCGGATATCATAGCCAAAAAGCTGGGGATTCCGGAAAAAGACATTATCAAACTGGATGCTAACGAAAATCCCTACGGCTGTTCACCCAAGGTAAAAGAGGCGCTGGCGGACTATCCGTATTTCAATATCTATCCGGATTCAGCACAGACCGAATTGCGTGAAGAACTGGCCAAATACGTCAAGTTGGGGACCGAATATATCGTCGCCGGGAACGGCAGCGACGAATTGATTGATCTTCTACTGCGGATGTTTGTAGCGCCGGGAGACGAAGTGATCACAACGGTGCCAACTTTCGATATGTACCGGTTTTGTACTCAGATCTGCTGCGGAAGAATGGTCGAGGTCATCCGTCTTAAGGATTTCGAAGTAGATGTGAAGGCTATCAAAGCAGCGGTGACGGATCGGACACGCGTCATTTTTATCACCAATCCAAATAATCCCACAGGTACGATCATACCACGGAAGGATATTTTGGAATTAACTCGGATTGGTTTGCCGCTGGTAATCGACGAAGCTTATTATGAATTCAGCGGGCAGACGGCGGTGGACCTGGTACCGCAATGCCAGAATCTGATGGTACTGCGCACTTTCAGCAAGTGGGCAGGTCTCGCCGGTCTGCGCATCGGTTATGGTGTTTTCACTCCGAAAATAGCGGATATCCTCCTTAAGATCAAACCACCCTATAACGTGAACCTGGCGGCGGTCGTGGCTGCCCGGGAGTCGATCAAAGATTACAAGTACCTCCTGGGAACGGTAGAAAAAATGAAAGAGGAGCGTCAAAGGCTCTTCACAAAATTGAAACAATTGGATTTTCTGAAGCCAGTCCCGTCCCAGGCTAATTTTATTCTGTGTGAAGTTGTAAAAGGAAGGGCTGATTTTCTGAAGGATGAACTGGAAAAACAGGGAATTCTGGTCCGCTATTACAAGACCTCTCTGCTAAAAAATTATATTCGTATCAGCGTGGGTAAACCGGAACAGACAGATAAAACTATACAGGCACTGCAAATTTTGGGAGAGAAAATAAATGGCTAGAAAAGCGACTATCAAACGCAATACTCAGGAGACCAGCGTAGGGCTGGAATTAAATCTGGATGGGACCGGAAAATGGGAGATAGGCACTGGAATCCGGATGTTCGATCACCTTCTTTCCCAGCTTGCGCAACACGGAAAATTTGACGTCAAATGCGCCGCCAACGGTGCAGACCTGCATCATGTTATTGAGGATGTAGGCATCTGTCTGGGAAAAGCTTTTGCGGAAGCCCTGGGCGAAAAACGGGGCATTGTAAGAATGGGAAACGCTATGGTCCCCATGGATGATGTCCTGGCGGTAGTGGCCGTTGATCTGAGCGGACGTCCCTATACCGTTTTAAATCTGCCCTTCAAAGACAATGATATGGCTGGGTTTCCTTCCGACCTGGTCCGTCATTTTCTGGAATCATTTGCGGCTGAAGCACGCTTGAATCTGCATGCCGAGATACGCTATGGAACGAACGATCATCATAAAGCGGAGGCGGTCTTCAAGGCTCTGGGAAGAGCACTGGATGCCGCGACCAGGCAGGATCCGAGACTGGGAAATGATCTGCCTACTACCAAGGACCTGCTGGAAAAATAAATAGCCGCAGTAGAAACTAAGAGGATTTTTTAGCAGTATAGATTCCTGCCGCGCCGAAAAACAAAGGCCGGTAAGCGACCTCCTGGAATCCACTGCACAGCAGTAGTTCTTTGAGCTCGGTTGGAGAGAAGAAGTGCGTCGCTGAATCTGCAAGATAGCGGTAGGCGCCTTTGTTACCTGAAAGCAGAGCTCCGATGGGATAAACATAGCAGCGGAAATATAAATGGTCCAGCGCCCGGATGAGGCTGGACGGCGGCTGGCTGGACTCAACGATCACGCATCTTCCTCCTGGTCTTATGACCCTCACGATCTCAGAGATATGGTTCTTCGCCAGAGCGTTTTTATAGGTTAAATTACGAAAAGCGAAAGATATTCCCACACAGTCAAAATATTCCGCGGGAAAAGGAAGCCTTGAAGCGTCACCCTGCGTAAAAGTGAGGTTATTTTCCCCGGCGGCTGAGGCTTTTTGAGCCGCAATATCAAGCATCGGCTGGCTGTAGTCCAGACCCTTTACCTCCATCGGATAGTCGGCCAGGGAAGCGATGGTGACGGAGAGATCGCCGGTGCCGCAGCACAGGTCAAGGACCTTCAGCGGTCTTGCAGATACACATTCCCGGGCGGCTTGTAACCTCCATCCCCTGTCCATCCCCAGAGTGATAAGGCGATTGATTGAATCGTAATGCGGCGGGATGTCCGTAAACATCCCGTAAAGAGGTTTTTTTATGGTCGGTTCCCTGTTCAATTCAACATTTCTTGCATTGCCCGAAAATTAATCGGACAATAATCAAATCTAATGGAATAAAGTTGCGGACAAAATATAGCTGATTCCAAGGAGTGCCTGCGTCAACAGCACTACCAGCACGTTATTTCCCATGGCTGGAATTACTTTACTCATATCGTTATATTTGAACGCACCGCTGACCGCTTTGACCGCCAGAGGGATAGTCAATAGTGCAATAAGTGACAAAACCGGCATTTTACCCAGAGCCCAGGCCACTAGAATCCACACGTAAGTGGCGACGGTAAAGGCAGTATAAACAATCGCGGCGTTTTTCTTGCCCACTGTGATGGGCAGCGTTTTTTTCCGCGCTATTTTGTCCGCGTCTGCATCCGGGAATTCATTCAGCAGGAGAAGATTCAGTACCAGAAATCCGGAAGGAACGGAAGCTACCAGTGCCGAAAGAGAGTAATGCCCGGTTTGCACAAAATAAGCTCCTAATACCGGCAGTATGCCCAGTCCTACTCCCGGAGACCATTCCGGGAAATGAATTTTGAGAATAATACTGGTGTAAAAGAGGATGCATACAGCGCCCAGAATCATCAGGGGCAAGAGCTGCCAGCCCAGGGATATGGTGAAAAAAATACCGATAGGAATCGCCAGAATGAAGCAAATTGTGCCGTACCAGAGTACCTGTTTAGCTCTAAGGCGGTTGGCTGGAAGAATACCGCTTCCACCGCTGAAGGGTGTTTTGATCGTTTTCAGGTCTACACCGCTGACATAATCAAAATAATCATTTAAAACATTAACACTGATATGGCAGAGAACCAGTCCCACAAGCGCCAAACAAGCAAATCCGATATTAAGAGATCCTTCCCACCAGGCAACCCCGGTCCCTACCATGATCAATACCAGAGGCAATAGAAGATATTGAGGCCTGACCTCTAACACCCAGGTCTTTAAATTAAAAAAGGTCCTTCCTTTATTTACGGTTGACATGGTAGTCAACGGCTTGAGCTCCTGCAATTTTTATTTCATCCCCTTCTTCAGCTTTAAAAAACGAGGCCGCGCTGCCGTTTCCAATAGATATTTCCAGATATCCACTACTTCCCAAAAGGGCCACGGGACCTGTCCCGTCAGCGTAAGTACATGCTATTCCATGGATGGAATAACCCTTCAATTCAATGGTAGCGGATTGCGCCGTTGTCGGCAAGAAATCCTGTCGAACGTCTGTAATCAGATTGCCAAAACTATCAATATGTAAAATATGACCGGTAATCTGGTCTCCCTGCTTCGAAGGATGAGAAATAGTGAATGCTGTCATAGTATCGACAGGATCTCCCAAACTGGAGGCCATGAGCCCCAGAGATAATCTGGCCGCTACCGGCGCAAAAATGTCCCGACCGTGAAAAGTATTGCTGACCGGTTTATGCCAGTATTCCGACTTTGTGATGGCGTAGGCTTTCAGGTCCGGTCCAGCTTTTACCCGCTGACTATCCGGTAATGGCTGAGAAGCGTAGGCTTCTAAAATATAGCTTAAGACACCGTTGTCCGGAGCCACAAATTGAGCTTTGGGAGTTTTCAAAATAACGGCTTTCCGGTTTGTACCCACTCCGGGATCGACTACCACAATATGGACTGTATAAGATGGGAAATAGTTGTAAGCGGTAGAAAGGACGAAAGCTGCCTCGCGGATGTTTCTGGGCTTAATTTGATGGCTGATATCTACGATGGTAGCTTCCGGGTTGATACTGTAAATGACCCCTTTCATAGCTGCTACGTAGCCATCGGCTAATCCGAAGTCTGTGGTCAGGGTGATAAAAGTACCCATAAATAGAAGTATAGAGTGTCTAAATCCGAATTACAAAAGCAGGATAAAGTGTATTTAATTTTTCACCCCGCCATCCCTGGCCCTATTGGGAATCTAAAGTGGGGTCTTAAGACTATCATTTAGATTCCTGTTTTCACGGTTATGGCCATATTAAGAGTGCTAAAAAAGAAAAGATATTAAGGATACCTTTTATTTCACTTTCAGGGCAACTACCGAGATAACGACGAATAAAACAGCCAGAATAATAGTCAATTGGAAGAGGGTCTTTTCCACGCCTCTGCGGGTGCGGTAGACAGTATCTGCCTGGCCAAAGATGCCCCCCAGGCCTCCGCCTTTAACCTGAAATAAAATCGATAATATTAATCCTATCGCAATAATAATAAGTGCGATACTGAAGTAGGTTGACATTTGTTAATTCCCCTCTATTTTTTTTACTATTAATTCTTGCGCCAGGGCAGCATTGGTGCGGCCCCGGGTAGATTTCATGACCTGGCCGACTAAGAATTTAAGAGCCTGGGTCTTACCCGATTTATAATCCGCCACCGGCTGCGGGTTAGCTGCGATAATTTGCTCGATCGCAGATTCTATTTCGTGCGTATCGGTAATCTGGCTTAGACCCTGCTGCTTTATTATTTCATCAGCAGGTTTGCCTGTATTAAACATTTGTTCGAAAACCGCTTTCGCACTCGTCCCGCTAATATTACCTTTTTGCACCAGATCTATCAAGTGGCAGAGTTCTGCAGAAGTCACTTTAGTATTCACAATTTCAGTGCCGCTAGCATTCAGCAAACGACTAAATTCCCCCAATACCCAGTTACTGATAGCCTTTGCCTTGACCGGAGAAACTTCACCTAATTTTAAACAGCCTTCAAAATAATCAGCCGTAGCTTTAGACTCGGTTAAAAGGCTCGCATCGTATAAAGGCAAACCGTATTGTAACACAAAGCGGTCTCGTCGGGCTTCAGGTAACTCCGGAAGCTGTGATTTGACCTTTTCCACCCAGGGTTGTTCGATGCACAATGGAGGCAGGTCTGGTTCAGGGAAATAGCGGTAGTCATGGGCGTATTCTTTGCTCCGCTGCGAAACAGTGATTCCCTGTTCTTCAACCCATCCCCGCGTCTCCTGGACCAATCTCTTACCTTCTTCAAAGAGTTTTTTCTGCCTTTTAGCTTCGTATTCCATAGCTCTGAAGACGGCCCGAAAGCTGTTCATATTCTTAACTTCTACCTTCGGTCCAAATTCTTTGGAGTTCACAGGACGGATGCTAATGTTGGCATCACAACGGAAGCTCCCTTCCTCCATGTTACCAGTGGATACACCGAGATACTGAAGAATAGACCGTAATTTGATCAGATACTGTCGGGCTTCTTCCGGTGAGCGCAAGTCTGGTTCACCAACAACCTCCATCAAAGGGGCCCCGGCACGGTTAACATCCACGAGACTATAGCCTTCACCAAAATCAGAACCGTGATGGATCATCTTGGCCACGTCCTCTTCAAGATGGACGCGGGTAATGCCGACTTTCTTTTTTACTCCATCGACTTCGATAATAAGCCAGCCCTTTAATCCGATCGGAGCATCAAACTGCGAAATCTGATAGCCCTTCATGAGGTCTGGATAAGGGTAATTCTTGCGGTCAAATTTGGAATGGCGTGAAATGGAACAATTTAATGCCAGAGCCGTCATCATCGTAAATTCGATAGCTTGCTGATTCATCGTAGGGAGTACCCCGGGCATACCCAGGCATACAGGACATACATGGGTGTTCGGCGAGGCGCTGGCATAGTCCGCACTACAGCGGCAATACATCTTACTTTTAGTTAAAAGCTGGGCGTGGACTTCCAGACCGATGATTGTTTCAAATTCCATATTTTCACCTATCAGACAACATTTCAGTATATCAATAATCTTTATTGCTGACAAGAAAATAAAAAAATAAAAACCAGGACTAAAGTAACACGACTAAGGAATTATTTAAAAAAGAAATAGATCCTCCTAATATACGAACAACGATGCACGCATTTGTTATCGCATATTTACGATAATCAGGATCGGAAACCGGGAGGAATGGTGAAATGAACTATGAGGAATGGGACTTGCTGTCCAACAAAGGTAAGGTTTTTAGCTGTATTTCCAGAAACCCTCACAACACCGCTCAGAAGATTGCTGAAGAAGCGCAGCTAAGTATACGGGCTGTCCAGAAAATAATTGTTGATCTGGAAAAAGGTGGGTATATAAAAAAATATAAAACGGGCAGATGCAATAATTATATTCTCCTTCCGTAGTTATCCCATACTGCTAGGGGTGTATTAAAAACAAAATCGGAAAGGTGAAGTTATGTCAATAAATAAAAAATTATTATTATCAATATCAGGTGTCGGTTTAGTCTTGCTGGGGATGGTCCTCTGGATGGATGTATTCAACGCTGCCGCCGAGGGATCAACGACTACAATGTTGATTGATTTTGCAATTTTGTTGATGGGAATTTTATTCGGTTTAATTTGCCTGGTCTTTATAAACCGTTCTTTGCTGTCCAGATTGACAAGATTGAGTAAAAGTGTAAATGAAATCAGCGAGAGCAAAGACACGGCTTTGAGGGTTTCTTTACCAGGCAAAGACGAATTATCCGGTCTGGCAGGCAATATCAACCGTATGCTTGACTCTAAAGAGAAGTTAATGCAGTTAAACAAAAGGCATGAGGAAGATCTGGCAGCCTCAGAAGCTAAATACCGCAGCGTACTGGATAACGCTCCGCTGGGAATTTCCATTACTAATGCTACCGCAGACGGGCGAATTTTGAGCGCCAACAAAGCGATGCTGGATATCTTCGGGTATGATTCATTGGAAGAATTTATAAAAACGCCGATCGCAGATAGATATTGTGATTTGGAGGATAGAAGACGCTTTTTAGAGCTTGTCTACCGTGATGGCATGGTTACAGATTTCGAAGTGAGGCAGAAACACAAAACCGGGAGAGTCCTCTGGTGCAATCTAAGAGCTGTGCTGCAGACTTCTGATTCATTTGGAAGCCAGACCATCTGCATTATTGAAGACATTACTAAACGTAAAGAAATGGAGTCCGCTTTAAGAGAGGCGAAAGATACTGCCGAGTCTGCAACCAGAGCCAAGAGCGAATTTCTGGCTCATATGAGTCATGAAATACGAACGCCGATGAACGCCATCATCGGCTTGAGCCACCTGGC
>DEUU01000134.1:6153-6328 GCA_002362735.1 Dehalococcoidia bacterium UBA3254 | reverse complement strand
TCCCCAAGAAAAAACTGGAAATAGTAGTTGATGACAAAGACTGTCAAACGGTGGTGGACACGATCTGTGATAAAGGGCGTACAGGGTCTGTCGGGGACGGTAAAATTTTTATCATCCCTATTGAAGAGGTGATTCGTATTCGGACCGGAGTTTCAGGAGAGGAAGCAATTTAAGA